>JBOGQL010000225.1:0-4849 GCA_050748985.1 Nitrososphaera sp.
GCGCGGGGTTGCTCTTTGACCGTCGAGGAGCTTGAAAGAAGGCGATGAAGGTCGCTGCCTATCATCTCCCGTCACAGGTCTCGGGATGCGAAGTCGAGACCCGCGCGATTGGTGGGGTGACGCTGGAAGTCCCGCGGATCACGCCGACGCTCCTCACCGAAGTGATCGGACATCTACAGAGGGCCCGGGAGCGACTCCGGAAGCGAAAGGGGCAAGAGATCGCCGAGATCCTCGCGGAGGTTTTTCACCGGTGGCAAGATCGCACCGATCCCTTTCGTCAGGACGCCGAGGCTGCGCTGCCTGGGACCACCCGATTTTCGCCGGGCATGGTGGCCCACGGCCTGGACCTCTTGTGCGAGGGATACACGGCGGATGCCTTTGACGAGCTCCTCCAGGGGATCGGGGACGAAGAGTCCTTGGAGGGGTTTGTCCATCTCGGGTCCCAACTGAGCCGTGCGTACGGCCCCGCCCTGATCACCCATGTGCTGGCGGGGAACATCCCCGGGATAGGGCTTCCGGGTCTCATCGCCGCCACCCTCCTCGGATCGGCCAATCTGGTCAAGACCGCCTCGGCGGAGCCGCTCTTTCCCGCACTGTGGGCGGCTTCGGTCGCTCGGGAGGATCCGGAGATTGGCGAGTGCCTGGCCGTCCTGTGGTGGAGCGGCGGCCGGACAGATCTGGAAGCCGTGGCTTTTGATCGCGCCGAGGTGGTCATCGCCTACGGCAGCGAGCAGACGATCCACGGGCTTCAAGGGCGGGTCCGATGTCGATTCCTCGGTCACGGCCATCGCGTGAGTTTCGGTCTGATTGGCCGGGAGGCTCTGGCGAGGGCAGAGGGGGTGGCGGATCGGGCCGCCTACGATACCTCCCTCTTCGACCAGCAGGGATGCCTCTCACCGCATCTCTTTTACGTGGAGGAAGGGGGAAGGATGAGCCCGAGGGAGTTTGCCGAGCTGATGGGGGCGGCCATGGCGAGGTGGGCGGAGCAACTTCCGCCGGGATTGCTCACCGTAGAGGAGGCAGCCACCGTCCGGAGGTTTCGGGCCGGGTATGAAGCCCAGGAGCTGGCCGGAAAAGAGGTCGCCCTCTTCACGAGTCCGCGGGGGCTCGACTGGACCCTCATCTACGACGCCGATCCGACGTTTATCCCTTCTTGTCTCCACCGAACCGTTTTGATCAAGCCGGTGGCGGACCTCTTGGAGGTAGGGGGTCTGCTGCGACCGTGGCGGCCGTATCTTCAGGCTGCAGGTGTGGCAGTGATCCCGGAGCGGATCGGGATGCTCGCGGGTGCGTTAGGCCATGCCGGGGTGAACCGGATATGTCCCATTGGCAGGATGCAGGCGCCTCCGCTCACCTGGCACCAAGAGGGACGGCCCCTCTTCCGGGATCTCTTGCGGTGGACGGATCTGGAAATGTAGGGGGGAGATGGCGGGATTCTGGGATCGGTTTCTCTCAGGCCTCAGACAGGTGCTGAAAGCCCCAGCGGTACCGCCGCGGCGAAGCCCCTGGGTCCTCGTCGCTCATGTGTCCCCCGGTCCTGGCCTGCAATGCCATTTCTGTGGTCGGGAGGGGGCACAGGGCGAGGGAGAAGAGGGCCGATTCGGACTTGCCCAGGCCCGACACAACCCTCGTCTGCAACACGTTGTCTGCGGTGATTGCCTGAAGTGGAACAGGATCACCCCCACCTAACCCCCGCCTTCTACCAAGGGTGATCCGGCCCCCCATCCCGAACCCGCCAGCATGTCGGTCTGAATTTTTCTCTTGACTTCCGCACATGAACATACATACTGGTCGGTATGTTAGCAGCGAGAAGGGGCGCGAAACGCAGGGTGGCTAAACCGCGAAATCCGCAGCGCACGCGGGATCGCCTGCTGCAGGCTGCCTTCCAGGAAGTGTACCGGTCGGGTTTCCGGGGTGCCAACCTGGAGACAATTCTGGACGGGGCCGGCGTCACCAAGGGAGCGTTGTACCACCACTTCGACAGTAAGGAAGCCCTGGGGTATGCGCTCGTGGATGAGGTCATCCTCGGGCTGATTCGCGACAAATGGTTTCGACCGTTGCAGAACTCGGAGAATCCGATTGATGCCCTGGTCCGCGTTGTTCGGTCCACTTCCCTTGTCCCGGAACACATCAAGTGTGGCTGCCCGCTGAATAACTTGGCTCAGGAGATGTCACCCCTGGACGAGGGATTCCGAAAAAGGCTGGCAAAGATTTTCAGGGAATGGCATGGCGGGATCGCCGCGGCATTGCGGGAAGGGCAGAAACGTGGCGTGGTGCGGAGGGATGTGGACCCCGACGAAACGGCCATCTTCCTGATCGCGGCGAACGAGGGCTGCTGGTCCCTGGCGAAGAATTCGCAGGATGTGCGGGTGCTGCAATCGGGAATACGAAGTATGGTTCGTTACCTGGAGTCGCTGCGTCCACGGCGCAGCCGTAAGCGGGCGGGAGGTTAAGGCTAGGCTATTTTTTGTGGCCAATCTGACGTGCCAATCAGTCGGTATTCCACGGGGGGGCGCCCCGTATCTCGCGGGGACGAAAACGTGCTGGACCCAAAGCCGGGAACGCCTTGAGGCCTATGGTGGCGAAGGCCTGAAAAGGAGAAGAATTATGACCATGCTCAAAAAGATCCTCATCGCTCTCGCAGCGATCGTTGTTGTATTTGTCGCCGTTGTTGCCATGCAGCCGTCCGAGTTCCGCGTCGCGCGGACGGCCACCATCTCCGCCCCCGCGCCGGTGGTTTTTGCGCAGGTCAACGATTTCCACAAGTGGGAGGCATGGTCCCCGTGGGCAAAACTCGATCCCGCAGCCAAGGCAACCTTCGAAGGCCCGTCGGCAGGACCAGGCGCCATATTCAGATGGGCCGGCAATGATGAGGTCGGTGAAGGGAGCATGACGATCACTGAGAGCCGTCCGAGCGACCTGATCAGGATCAAACTTGAGTTCCTGAAGCCCTTCGCAGCCACCAACACCGTGGAATTCACCTTCAAGCCTGAGGCCAATCAGACCGCCGTGACATGGAGTATGGCCGGCAAAAACAATTTCATCGCCAAGGCAGTCTGCCTGTTCATGAACATGGACAAAATGGTCGGTGGGAATTTCGAGAAGGGTCTGGCCCAAATGAAATCGGCGGTGGAAGCAGCGCCCAAGCGATAGCGCGGCGGCTTTCACTCACCCAGCATAAGGGCAGCAGATCCGGCGAAACCGGGTGCGGGAGCCCTCAGTTCAACCTGTCGCTCATAGCAGCAGGGCTGGACCGGAACCCTGGACCAGCTCGCCGAGTATCTGGCGAAGGGAGGAGACGGATCATGACCTACGCACTGTGGATCGTTCAGGGGCTGCTCGCGCTCCTCTTTCTGTGGGCCGGTGGAATAAAGCTGGTCCTGCCGCTTGAGGCGCTGGCGGGGCCGGTGCCGCTGCCGGGCCTGTTCGTGCGGTTCATCGGCGTGGCCGAGGTGCTCGGCGCCATCGGTCTGATCCTCCCTGGGCTCCTGCGCATTCGGCCGGGCCTGACACCGCTGGCCGCCGCCGGGCTGGTGATCATCATGATCGGTGCGACGGCGCTCACGCTGGCGGGCGGTGATGTCGCGCCGGCGCTGATCCCGCTGGTAGTGGGGCTCCTCTCGGCGTCCGTCGCCTACGGCCGCTGGCGCCTCATGCGGCGGCCGTAAAAATGGACACCTTTGATTATTGAAGACGCAACCAAAGGAGAGTTCACATGCGATACGTCGATGGCTACGTGTTGCCGGTGCCGAAGAAAAAACTGCAGATCTACCGCCGCATCGCTCAGAAGGCGGGAAAACTCTGGCGCGGGCACGGCGCCCATGCCGGCGCGATGACGGGTACCGTCGCCAATATGACTTCCGGCGCAATCGTCGACTAGAAATGATTCGCAGACGTTACAGACAGCGTAAATCGAAAGGAGATGAAGCGATGAAGACAATACACAGACCAAATAATAAGAAAAGAATCGCAGCAGAGCCTGGCAAACAAGAGATCGTTGTTACGAAAACAAAACATATGCAAAACATCACCCCATGCTTGTGGTTCGATAACCAAGCCGAAGAGGCGGCGAAGTTTTATGTGTCGATTTTCAAGAATTCTAACATCGGGAGCGGTGCCCGTTATGGCGAAGAGGGGGCAAAGATTTCCGGAAGGCCAAAAGGAACGGTAATGACCGTGACATTTAAGCTAGACGGGCAAGAATTCATGGCGTTAAACGGCGGACCGATATTCAAGTTCACAGAAGCCATATCGTTCATAGTAAACTGCGACACGCAAGGTGAAGTAGATAGGCTGTGGGGGAAGCTCTCCGAAGGCGGTGAAGAAGGACCGTGCGGCTGGCTGAAAGACAAATTTGGGTTGTCGTGGCAAATCGTTCCCACTGTTTTGGGCGAGATGTTGCAAGACAAGGACCCAAAGAAATCTGAAAGAGTTATGAAAGCAATGCTCCAAATGAAAAAGATTGACATAAAAACCTTGAAGCAAGCGTATGAGCAACGATAATCCAGCAAGGCGCATAACACGCATTCGGTTTCGCCTCGTAAAAGAAAAGACGAGAATGTCGGAATAAATCAAAGGAGGTCAAAAACATGAAGATCAGTCGTATCCTGGTTGTCAGTTTGGTGGTTCTTGTGGCTGGCGGTGTGCAGGCTGCGGACAAGAAGAGCAAGGCGAAGGAAATGGAGATGGACCCGGCGATCCAGGAAGCAATGAAAAGGGGTGCGCCGGGCGCACATCACAAGGCCCTCGAACCTTTCGTCGGACGGTTTACAACGACGAGCCGGATGTGGATGAAACCCGGCGAGGCGCCTCAGGAATCGACAGGATCGGCGGCACATACCTGGGTGCT
>JBOGQL010000226.1:0-3460 GCA_050748985.1 Nitrososphaera sp.
CGGTAGCTGAGGCAGTCTGACGGATTCTTGAGCCCCATCTCGCGCAGGACCCTGCCATTCTGGATCGCCATTACGAGGTTTCTCAGGATGTACAGGCTGAACCTGTCCACCTCGTCGTCCGACTTGATGACCTCCCTTGCAAGCTCTTGGTTCAGCTCCGCAAGGGAAGATATCGAATCCTTGTGCATTGAAGACGCAATCAGGTACATCCTTCTTATCGCAGTGTTGACTGAAAGCTCCGGCAGCGAAAGCAAAACCTGCAGTGTTATGTTGTCGGATGCGTCAGCAATCATTTCCGTGCCGACCAGGTTTCGCCTCACAACTTCCCTGATGGCGTCGCGCACCGCAGGGCTTATCCTGCCTGATTTCAGCTTCAGGTGGATGATGTTGTAACCGGCTAGGTACATCGACACGACCTTGCGCTTGATGGTGCTGCTGCCCTCGTTTGGCATGATTATGGCAGTGACCTCGCTGGGAGATCCGGAGGATCCGGCGGAGACCGGAACAATAGACAGCGAATTGTCAAGCTGGCGAATCAGAGTCACCTGGTCGCCAGCCTTCACGTGCATTTCTTCAACCCATCTTTTTGGAAGCGACAGAACGTAGGTCGACCTGCCCGTGAACTGTACCTTCCTAACTTCTCTGTCCTCCGTCCCAATCCTCATCGTGGCTTGTCTTGGCTCTATGAATAAACGGTTTACGGGAATAGACTATATGCTACTATATAGCAATATTTTGTCTATATAGAACTTACCGCCTTGGGCTTGACTCGCCCGTCACGATGTAATGGACAGAATCGCCGATGTAGCAGGCGTGATCTGATATGCGTTCGAGGTACCGCAATATCAGGAGGGTTGAAAGATAGCAGCGCGGGTCATTCTGCATTTCCTTCATCTCCTTCTTGTTCGTCGGCGTAATGATCTCCCTCAGGAACTTTCTGTAAAGCGCGTCGACAGTGTCGTCCATTGCGTAGAGCTTTCCTGCCGCGTCCTTGTCCTGAGTTTGAAGAGCGTTAACGCTCAGGTGTATCATTTCCCTTGCAGTGTTGGCCATCTCAAGTACCGGGGTTTTGTCGCAGTGTCCGAGCGGTCCCATTGTCCCGATAATGTCCATGATGTCGTACGCATAGCGGCCGAACCTCGAGAATCCATAGGAAATTTCCATGCAGGATCGTATGAACCGAAGGTCGGTTGCGACGGGCTGGTAGCGTGCAATAAGCTCGACAGCAAGCTCGGTAACCTCGTCTTGGAGCACCCTGAGCTGTTCTGACCATTCAAAGATTTGCTCCTTAGAACCACTTCCCTTTTCGTATGATTCGATGGCGGTATCAACAGAGCGAACTGACAGGTTCGCCATGTCAACGATTATGTTGCTGATTCGGCTTATGCCAACGTCTACGAGGCGCGTCAACCGAGAAATATCCCTAGGGCTTTGTTATTTACTTTCTTCGAGTCTAGCCGAATTTCCCAGAGATGTAGCGCTCTGTAAGCTCTTCTTGCGGGTTCTCAAATATCTGTTTCGTCGACCCGTACTCGACCATCTCGCCCAGATACATGAAGCCAGTATAATCGGAAACGCGCGCCGCCTGCTGCATGTTGTGCGTCACTATTATTATGGTCAGGTCCCTCTTTAGGTCGTTTATCAGCTCTTCTATCTTGGCCGAAGCTATCGGATCCAGTGCGGACGTAGGCTCGTCCATCAAGAGCACCTCGGGCTGCATCGCAAGCGCCCTTGCTATGCAGAGGCGCTGCTGCTGGCCTCCAGAGATGCTCGACCCAGGCTTGTTCAGCTCGCCCTTGACCTCCTCCCAGAGTACCGCGCCCTTTAGACTCTCTTCTACAATATCGTTTATCAGCCTCTTGTCCCTGACGCCATTGAGCCTTAGGCCTGCAGACACATTCTCATAGATGCTCATCGTCGGAAACGGGTTTGGTTTCTGGAACACCATCCCGATGCGCCTCTTGATCGTTACAGGGTCGACGCTGCTTCCATAAATGTCCGAACCATCCAGATAGACGCTGCCTTTTACGGTGGCGCCTGGCGTCATTTCGTTCATTCTGTTCAGCGAGCGTATCAGGGTCGTCTTGCCGCAGCCGGATGGGCCAATGAGGGAAGTAATCGTGTTTTCCTTAACGTCGAAAGTGACACTCTTGAGAGCCTGTTTTGCTCCAAACCAAGAGTCCAGATTCTTGATGGAAACCTTGTAGCGACGCTGCTCCCCGCTATCAAGCTGAGACGTAGAAGGCTCGATACCGACGCTAGGAGCGTACTCTTCACTGGTCATACAACTGAACTGTTCCATTTCGCATAATTAATGATTGTCTAAATAAAATATATAGAGACATATAGATACAGTTGGTCTCTCGAGCTCATCTCACAGCTTGGCGGGAACCCTGAGGCTGGACCGTCTTTGCAGCACAAGTAATCTCAGTGCCACGCTGAGTGCCAGCACCATGAGTATCAGTATCAGCGCGGCCCCCCAGCCAGACGATTCTGCATGCTCGTATGGTTGCGCCGCGAAACTCAAGATCCTTAGTGGCAGCGCATCCACAGGACTAAGGAAATCCGTGAAGAACAAGCTTGTCCCGAGTATTGTCATGATAAGTGGCGCAGTTTCGCCGGCGATTCTGGAAATCGCCAGCACCACTCCTGTCAGGACACCGTTCATCGCGCTTCTCAGGGTTATCGACATTGTCACCCTCCATTTCGGTATGCCGAGAGAGTGTCCTGCTTCGCGGATTGAATTTGGCACGAGCTTCAGCGTTTCTTCTGTTACCCCCACGACTATCGGTATCATGATAATCGAGAGTGCCGCCGCCCCTGCGGTAATGCTGAAGCCGATGGTAAGGACAATAATGACGTAGCCCACGATTCCTATTACGATCGACGGCATTCCCGTCATGACGTTGTTAAAGAATCTCACGGAGTTGGCGAACCTGCCGTTGCCGCCATATTCAGAAAGGTAAATGCCCGTTAGAATGCCTACCGGGACGCCTATCAGCGAAGCATACCCTACGACTAGCAGGGTTCCCTGTATTGCCGGCGCCACCCCCCCTCCACCCTTTACAATTGACCCTTGCGGCTGGGTTAGGAATTCAATGCTTATTGCAGACGCACCGTTTCTTACAACCTCTACGAGTATGCTCCCAAGCGGTACCATAGCAAGAGCAATGCACGCAATCGTCGCACCAGTAAAGATCCTGTCTGTTATCCTGCGTTTGCTGCTCTGGCGAACCATTGCATCCTGAACCGCCCTTCTTTTGTCGTAGTCGGTTTTCGAGTCGATCAACTACTCCCTAGCCCCCGGTGTCACTTTGACCATCCTTGAGACAAGAATCTGAGCTCCCACATTGATTCCCATGGTTAGGATAAAGAGGACTGCCCCGAGCCCTAGCAGGGCTGAAACATGAAATGGAGCGACTGCTTCGTTAAACTCGCTGGCGATCTTGCCAGCCAGGGT
>JBOGQL010000227.1:0-3654 GCA_050748985.1 Nitrososphaera sp.
AGGAGCCTGGGAAGTCACCGTCGCAAATTCGCCTCCCTCACTTTCCTGGTCCGCGGCATATCCTGCAATTTGGATCTGCGCGGTAGGCGGCGGGTTGTTCGAGTGAACGTCTACCTGCACGCCGTCAATGCTCGCCACCACATCCTTCTCTTCCGCAACGTGTACGCCCTCTCTAAGGCTGCTCTCGCCAAGAGCGAACACTGATAGCACCTGAGCTCCTTCCGTTCCCTGCAAGCCCACGCCTCCGCCGTAAGACCCTACAGGGTCAAATAGAAACTGCCATAATTTCATCGGAACGTCGAAATCTTTAAAGTCCATGATCGGATCTTCCATGATTTCTCTGGCTTGCGAATTGAGCAGCTTCTCTGCTACATCGGGATACTTTAGCTGAAACAGACCTATCGCACGGTTTACGTCAATCTGCCCTTCTGGTGAATTGACGACTATAGGACCGTTCACCACAAACCCCCTCCATTCAAGGTCAATGATGTGGCCCGACTGGCCGCCTTCGCCCCTCTGGAGTACAAAGTTCTCCAAAGTTGGCTTGAGCTCGACTTTGTAGTTGATTATGGCGCTTTTCGCATCAACTCTGACGACAGCCGTGTAGACCACCTCAGCTGCAGTCGCAACTACAGGGCTTTGAGCCTCCAAGAGTCCCTTGTTTACCGCGGCGATAAGCTGCGCCATTCCGGTGTCATCCTGCTGGTTAGCCGTGCCCTTCAACGAAAATTCCATTCGAGTGCCACTCAGTGCCGCTGCAATGGAGCTGCCTTCAGGGTACCTCAGGGTAATTGTCTTTACGCCTTTGAAACTCGGTTCGGTCTTGTCACGGTCCGGAACCAATACCGCAGCAAGATCTGCTGCAAATGCCTGAGTGACAACACCCGACAACAAGAGCGCTATAATTATTGAAGAAAATGCAGCAGTAAAATACTTCACAAGCGGAATTGCCTTTTTCACGTTTATAATCTTTGTCATCTGGCGATAACCACGCGTTCAGTTTTCCGGCACATATAATAAAACGCAGCGCATATCCCGAACATTCTGCTTGATCACGGTGATAGCCGGTGGAACGGGATCTGTAAAACTCGTCAGAGGCATTGCTTCGCTTACAAAGGATCTCACTGTAATAGTGAACGTAGGGGACAATATCTGGCTGCATGGGCTTTACATCTGCCCTGACATTGACACGATAACCTACGGGCTCGCCGGGATCCTAGATGAAGATCGTGGATGGGGAATCAAGGGCGATTCATTCGAATGCCTGGCGCACTTGAAGAGGCTTGGTGCTACTTCATGGTTTCGTCTGGGAGACAGAGATCTTGCCACCCATCTTGTTCGCACAAGAATGTTAAGACAAGGAAAGACCCTTTCGGAGGTGACAGATTTCGCAAGGAATCGATATTCAATATCTGCGTCGATAATTCCCGCAACGGATGATGAAGTGAAGACGCTTGTCTCTACGAATGAGGGCGAAATGCACCTGCAAGAGTTTTGGGTAAGATACAAGGGAAAGCCCAGGGTATCCGGAATAAGGTTCGATGGATCCAACTCAGCTGCACCAGCCAGGTCTGCGATTAATGCCATCAGGCGATCCGATCTGATACTAGTTGCGCCGGCAAATCCAGTTTCAAGCATCGGCCCAACTGTAACGCTAAGAGCTCTGCGAAAGGAGCTCGCCAGGAAAAGAGACAGGGTGGTTGCAGTCTCGCCGCTGATCGGAGAGAAGGCGATAAGCGGACCAGCCGTAAAATACATGAGGGCCCTCGGACTCGATATTTCACCAATTGGTGTGGCGCGATACTATCGGGATTTTGTCGGCCGTTTCGTCATTTCCAGAAGGGATCACGACTTGACCCCAAGAATTCAGAGCCTTGGGGTCGACGTTTACGAGGCTGATATTATGATGAAGAATAGGCGGGACGAAGTCAGACTAGCGCGGTGCCTGATAAACGAGTTCGGAAACAAATGAACTTTGCCATAGTCCCCGTGAAGAAGTTTGAAAATGCCAAAACTAGGTTGTCGTCCATACTTACGTTAGAGGAACGAATCATGCTGTCATCTCTCATGCTGGAACGCACTCTCGGCGTGCTAGAAATGGTATCCGAAGTCGATCGAATACTTCTGGTGTCTACTGACCGTCGCGCGGAACAGATAGGGTTGAACTATGACACGAAGTTCTTGCATGAAGAAACAGAAAGCGGCGTCAACTCTGCCGTGATGCTGGCTGACAGCTACAGCACCAGCGAGAGGGCAGACACCACCGTTGTGATTCCCCAGGACTTGCCGCTGTTGAATCAGGCCGACGTGTCGATGGTGTGCAAACTTGCACTAAATGATGACAGGTGCATCGTAATTTGCCCATCCCAAAGGTACGACGGGACGAATGCTCTTCTCAGGAAGCCACCGTCCGCGATCAGGACATTCTATGACAGCAACAGCTACGAGTCGCACATAGCCGAGGCCGCAAGCTCGGGAGTCCAGACCAGAATTTTCCTTTCCAAGAATTTGATGTCAGATGTCGACACCCCGGATGACGTGAAGCAGATCATGAGGGATGACACCGGGGACGATAACAAAGTAATTGATTTTCTAAAGTCCAAACTGTCAGCATAGAGCCTTAGAGGTCAGGTCCTCCCGTGACGGTTATTACTCTGACTTCGTCACTATAGGAAGTAACAAGTAGCTGCACGTGGGAGCCAACCGCGAGCAGCTCGGCGTCGCGGTCCGATATTGCGTACTTTACCGCAGTTCCCCGGTCGATCCGGAATACCCTGTCATCATTTTCGATAAGCACAGTTATTGTTCTCATCGGTTGCCTGTTTTCCTCAGGCGCGACAGCGCCCATTTCGACAATCTTGCCCCTGACTATTGTAAAGGACTGCGCCGATACAGACAGCGACACTGCCCCCAGCACCACCAGCACAAGGATTAGCACGACAGTGGCATCCTTCCAATCGATCAAGCCCCATGGTGAGCTCTTGCATGCTTTATTTCTTGCTTGCTGGACTTAAATATCGGGGTCCGTTGCATGGTATAGTTGATGCACTTTGCACTTTTCTGCCGTGCGCTGGCCGGCATCAGCCCCCAGACGGCCACTCTTGAGCAATTCCAATCAGCCGCAGGAATAGCGAGCAGAACAGTAGCCAGAAGCGTTGTAGATTTCCTAGCGAATAGCGGCATTGGAAGAATTTCGAAAGAGGAATTGATATTCTCCTCTTCCGATAGGCTAAAGGCAGCTCTACTTTCACTTCGGCTTACCGGGTGCGACCCAGACAACGTAGCGAGACAGCTCTCCTGGAGGGATTTTGAGTACCTGGCAGCCGAAATTCTCCGGTCGTGCGGATACCATACGAGAACCAACGTGCGGCTTGTAAAACCCCGCATGGAAGTAGACATCGTGGGGATCAATTCGGGGCTAGCCTTGATGGTGGACTGCAAGCATTGGAAGCGCAATAACATTTCATCCATTTCGAACTACGCAAGGAAACAGGCGGCAAGGACATCGCGTCTAGTTGGGCTTGACAGGGCGATAGAGGAGGCAGTGCCGGTCATCCTCACGCTTCAGGCAGAATCGGTCAGATTTGTTGAAGGAATTCCTGTGGTACCCATAATCCAGTTCAGGTCCTTTGTGCTGGAAGTGCAGAGCTACCT
>JBOGQL010000228.1:0-1724 GCA_050748985.1 Nitrososphaera sp.
GTCCTGCGGGGTCGGTCCCCCCTGGAACGGCTCCGAGCGCCGGGAGGTCTCGAGGAGGTGCGGGATCTCTTGGGCCGGATCGAGTGGGGTATTCCAACTTAGGCCAGCCGCCAGGCTGACATGCCGCCGACACCCATCCCGCCAGACGCCCTCGCGGCACTACCCGCACGATCCCTGCGGGGTCGATTTTACAGAATCGTGGCCCGACATCTCCAAGATCGGGTCCTGAGTATCGAGGGGAGCGAACGTTATGGCGGGCGCTACAACCCCAAGGGGGCCTTCGGTGCCCTCTACTGCGGCGAATCACCTACTGTCTCTTCAGCCGAGGTCCGCAAAGCAGCCCCTGGGCGCAAACTAGGCCCCTTCGATTTGGCCACCCTCGTGGTCGAGCTCCATCGGGTCCTAGATCTCACGGAGCAGGACATCCTCGAGCAGCTCAGCCTGCGTTCCGAGGACCTCGTGGCGCCCGACTGGAGTCGGACGCAGGAGCTTGGGCGCTTGGCCCGCGAGGCCGGGTTCGAGGCGCTTCTTGTGCCCTCTGCGGCCGCCCCGGGAAGGAACCTAGTCGTCTTCCTCGACCGGCTCGACCCTGCTTCTTCGGTCCTCCTCGCCGCCGTCGAGCCCGCCCCGCTTTGAGCAACCCGTGCCGAGACGCACCATGCGCCTTGACTGTTTTCGGCCGTCATACTAGCGTATTAGCGTTCCTGGCGTAGAACTACACGCGCAATGGAAGGAACCATTAGGCCAAGGGCGGCATAGGATCCTTGTACCTTCGTCCTCCCCGGAGCTAAAGACCCAAATGTATTTGCGTTCACTGGAGATCAAAAACTACCGCTCACTCGAACACGTTCAGCTCGGAAAACTTGGGCGGTTCAACGTACTGATCGGCCGTAACAACTCTGGCAAGTCGGCGGTGTTTGGCGCCGTAACCCTCCTGAACAACGTAATTCGTGGGGCAAGTGTCGATTGGGAGACCGTCCTCACCGATAAGGACAAGACTCGCTCTCTAGAAATGCGTCTTCTTTTTGAAACTCGTCCCGAGGATCGGGAGGAATTCATTGATGTCCTGGGTGGTGCAGGTCACGCAAGAGAGCGTGCCGTACTCATAAATAGTGCCCTATTACGCCAGATAGAGTTCTTGTTCAAAGCGCCTAGGGGCCTACCGCAGAACTTACATCTTCGCCAAACTAGGGTGCTAGGGGAGGACAATAGATGGGCGGTCGTTCAGAAAATGGTCGGCAACGAGGATGAGGGCAACCCGCTGAGCCAAGTGGTAAATATCGGTGCCATCGCCAAGAGACACTCCTCCGAACCTCTGCGCGCGGATTTCTTCGAGCTCTCTGAGCAGGCAAGGATCCATGTCCAATATGCGCAGCAGGGTCCTTTTCATGCTGACACTGCAACCCGGTGGGCCCTGACGCGACTGGACAGATATCTTAGTAAAGCTTTTTTCTTTAACCCCTTCCGGCACAGCACTGCACGCTTAACGGTGAGACAAACAGATCAGCTTGCGCAGGATGGTTCGAACCTCGCGCAAGTCCTGCACACCATCAACAGCAATAATCGGGAGCTGCTTGCTCGCATCGAGAAGTTTGTCCACGCTGCACTCCCCGACATTGGAATGCTCCAGCCGCCTCTAATAAACCAGGAGACCGAGGTCAGCTTTCGATTCACACCAGGAGATTATATGGTTCGGCTCCATGATATGGGAGGCGGGATCGAGC
>JBOGQL010000229.1:0-10881 GCA_050748985.1 Nitrososphaera sp.
TTCTTTATGAGGTCGTACACCCAGTCCTTCTGGTCAGCATCCCTTGCCATCATCCTCTGGTCTTCAGAGTTTGCCATCATCCTTATGTCTCTAACCCAGTAGATCATAAGGCCAGAAGCTGCGGCAAGGAAAAGAAACCCGATGCCACTTTGTGAGCGGGCGACAAGAACGAACAATATACCTACGATCAGCAGAGCCAGAAGAGGTACGACAAAGTCTACCGACTTGTTTGCATATTTTTTCTTGTACCGGGCTATGCGGCGCCACCCCGCTGCGGCAATTCCAAGCTTAACTAGTGGCTCAACATTATAAATCCTTATAGACCAATTATTGTTACACGCACCCGGTTCAGCCGGCGATCAGGCGCCGCTCCACCGCTTGAAGAGGCTGTTTTCTATATCGAACTGGTCAAGCACCTTGCCTACAATATGGTTTATCAGGTCGTCGATGCTCTTTGGTTTGTGGTAAAAGCCTGGCATCGCAGGCAGTATGACGACTCCTGCCGAGGCAAGTTTTGTCATGTTTTCGAGGTGTATCATTGACAGCGGCGTCTCTCTTGGAACCAGCACCAGTCTGCGTTGCTCCTTGATGCATACTCCTGCGGCCCTTGAAACTAGGCCATCGTCAAACGCGTGTGCAATGCTTGCCAGCGTCTTCATGCTGCAAGGGACAATCGCCATGCCGTCAGTCCTGAATGAGCCACTTGAAATTGGCGCAGCCATGTCTTCGTCTTCATAAACCTTGGTGGCGAGCGACCTGACATAGTCTGCAGTCTTGTCAGTTTCTATACTCACGTTCTGCGCAGCCCACTTGCTTAGAACCAGGTGTGTTTCGACCTTTGCCTTCACGAGAGCTTCAAGCGTCCTCATCCCGTAAATAACGCCAGACGCGCCGGTAATCGCTACGACAAGCCGCAAGTGTAGACTTGAACGCCTAGCTAGTTATTTAATGGTGATGGTATGAGACCAGCAAGCACCTTTAATTATCAATCATCGCTGCCTTATGGCGGTGCTCACGATTTTTGGGACTGTGGCTCTTGATACCACACGCACTCCCTTTCGCACGGAGACAAGGATACTCGGTGGCGCTGCCACGTTCGCCTCCATGGCTGCAAGCGTATTTTCCAAAACTTCAATTGTGGCCGTGGTAGGATCCGACATGCCCGCCGAACACATTGCCCTGCTCAAGTCAAGGGGAATCGATACGAAGGGAATCGTGACAGTCCAGGGCGGCAGGACCTTCCATTACGACTCGTCCTTTGATTACGACCTGTCAAACAGAACGACCAACAGGACCGAGCTGGGCGTCGTGGCTGGCTTTGATCCCATCATACCGGAGGAATACTCCGAGGCCGACTACGTCTACCTTGCAAACAACGACCCAAAGCAGAACATCAAAATCCTTCAGTACTTCGGCAACCCCAAACTTGTACTGTGCGACACTATAGAATTCTGGATCCATGGCAGCCGTGAGGAAGTTGTCAACATGATAGGAAGGTCGGACGGCGTAGTGATAAACGACGACGAGGCGAGGCTGCTCTGCAAAGAGGCGAATCTGGCAAAATGCGCGAAACAAATAATGTCGTGGGGTCCAAAATTCACAATTGTCAAGAAGGGCGAACATGGTGCCGTTCTTTTCAGGAGCGACGGGCTGGTCTTCCCCGCTGCAGCTTTCTTTCTTGACGATATAGTCGACCCAACGGGCGCCGGAGATTCCTTTGCCGGCGGTTTTCTGGGACATATTGCTCGAAAAGACAGGATCGACTTTGCCACGATGAAGGAGGCAGTGATATATGGGAACGTCATGGGATCCTTTGTTGTCGAAGATTTTGGAGTCAAACGCCTGTTGGCGATAACAATTGACGATGTCGAGGAACGCTACAAGAAATACCGTACTCTGGTACAGTTCTAACCAAGCGCAACTTTTTTTTGACGCGCCTTCAGGACCGCGGAGGGGAACAGCTCTTCACGAATTCATAGCAATAAATAGATGTTCGCTCTAGAACGCTCAATATGGGCAGAACAGAGAAAAAACTCCTTGGTATCAACGCTGCAACCATAATAGAAGATTTGAAGAAGGCGTACTGCGACGAAATGCGAATTTTTCACTACTTTTGGTATGTCGGCATAAACGTGGAAGGTATAGGGCTGGTGACCTATGCTGCGACATTGAAAACCCAGGCCACTGGAGAGCTCGGCCACGCCGGACTGCTGGCAGAGAGAATTACAGAACTTGGGGGCTTGGCACCAAGCGACCCGGCGGAGTGGAACCAGTTCAGCACGATCGGGCCGCTAGACCCATCAAAGCATCTTACTCTAAGGGCGGCTCTCGAAAGAGCCTTGGAGTTTGAAGGCAAGGCTGTGGAGAACTACAACGCCTTGGCAAGGAAAGCTCTGAACCTGGGCGACTTTGTCACGTACAACCTTGCAACCACGATAATGGCAGACGAGGTAAAGGACGAACAGCACACAGAGGATGTTCTCAAAGCTCTAGAAGTAAAGTAACAATGGCAGTCAACCTGTCTAACGTCGAGCAAGCGATCATTTCAGAACTAAAGATAACCCGGGACGAAGCCAGCGCGTACCTGGCGATAGTAAAGAATGGCAAGATGGACGCTGTCAAGATCTCCAGTGCACTTGGGTGGAACGACGAGAAGCGTGCACATCAAGCAGCCACGTCGCTTGTTGGCAGAGGAATGATCATAGACATCACAAAGACCGAATTCGAATCCCTTCACCCCAGGTTTGCTATTACCAACCGGTACAGGAGGCGATGCGAGGAAGACGGCATACCTTTCAAGAGGAACGTGAAGGTAGACAACATCGGCATTGTGCTCGAAAAGCCGTACGAAGATGCAAGGACTAAATAGGTGACGCGATGATTCCTGAGTTGCGCATGACGACCTCGGATCCGACAGGAGGCGACAAGGTAGTCTATTTTGGCGTGATAAACATCAACGAAGACAGCAGGACGGTAGGATCTGTGGACATTTGGCGCAGCCTCCTGACAAAGGAAATATTCTGCGAGGAAAAGCGCCTCGGGCTCCTAGAAATAGTCGACTACATCGGCATGCCAAGGATCGACAAGGAGAAGAAGTGGGCGGTCGCGATAAGCAGAAAAAGGCGGGGCCACTTGCGCTGGAGGCTCGTCAAGCTGATTGAAAACGGAAGTTTTAGCTTTACCGACGCGGACGACAAAGCGATTCAAGTGCAGGTCAGGAATTTCAAAATCGTAGATCCGGAATGGCGGAGCTTTCTGGTGGAGGAGAACGTTAACCGCAATGTGGAAGTGGCGGTCGAGCCAGCGAAATGATGCGTGATAGCGGAGACGGCAATATTGCTGTCACCGTTTTTGTGAAAAAAGTCAGTGGAAGTGAAATTGCGAGCAAGCTCTCGGGGTACTTTGTTGTAAAGGGCCAAGAATTCAGGTTTTCAGCGATCGCGTTTGGAAGGATAGGCGGACACAACGCGAGCGTCAGCGTTCCAAAGAGCACGCTAGAAAAGATAGCAAAGATGGGCATCGATCCTGAAGCGCTATTACTGACTATCCAGCGCAAACTGGTCGAAGGCGATGTGGTGCTCCCGGAAGGGCTGAAGCCGCCGTCATAAGATAGCGCCTTCAAGCGCCCTGCCGCAGCTGCACTTCGCTCTCTGCGAAGGTATTGATGGAACAAGCTCGGAGATCAGTTTCTTGGTCTTCTCCACGTTCTTGGAAAGCGTTTCGATGATTTCTGCAGAGCTGACCGGCTTGTCAGCCCACACGTCATAGTCAGTGACTGTTGCCAGCGAAAGGTAGCAGACTTCAGCCTCCCTCGCCAGAGTGACCTCCGGAACGAGCGTCATGCCGACAATGTCCGCCTTGAGCGTATCTCGAAAGAATTTCGACTCGCTTCTCGTTGAAAACCTTGGGCCCTCAACGCACACGTATGTGGCCTCTGTGTGCAGCGAGTATTTCATTTGCTCCACCTTCTCGATGGTTAGATGTCGAAGCTCAGGACAGAATGGATCCGCAACCGATACATGGCAGACCTGCCCACCATCATAGAAGGTATACTCCCGTTTCTTGGTGAAGTCGATGAATTGATCCGGTATCGCCAAGTCCCCGGGTTTGTACCCCTCCTGCAGGCTGCCTACAGCCGACGGCGCGATTATTCGCGTGACTCCCAGCTGCTTTAGCGCCCAGATGTTTGCGCGGCTGTTTATCATGTGCGGCGGAATTCTGTGCCCCCTTCCGTGGCGGGGAATGAATGCCACGCGTACGCCCGCATATTCACCGATAGAGACAACGTCGGACGGCTCGCCGTAAGGCGTGTGTATCTTTTCTTCTCGCTTGATATTGAAGAGCCCCGGGTCGTACACACCGGTTCCGCCTATGATACCAATGTTTGCGCTCTGTTTCAATCGTAAACCACCAGCGACTGAACCTCGTATCCCAACTTGCGCAACCTCTCCCCGCCCTTCAATCCCGCAAGCTCGATGACAATTGCAAAGCCGGCTACCTTGCCTCCTAGGTGCTCTATCAGCTGAGCAGCTGCTGATGCGGTGCCGCCCGTGGCAATTAGATCGTCGGCTACAATCACGCTCTGGCCTTTCGTCACCGCGTCGTGCTGGAGCTCCATTACAGCGCTGCCATATTCGATTTCGTATGACTTTTTGACCGTATTGCCCGGGAGTTTGCCAGCCTTGCGGATCATTATCATGCCCGTGCCAAACCTCAGCGCAAGCGCGGTTGCCACCACGAACCCTCTAGATTCGATGCCTGCAACTGCGTCTACCTTCACGCTGCCTAGCCCGCGGTAGAATTCTTCAGCAATGTAGGTCAGCACCTGGAAACTGCGAAAGACGGGATTGACATCGCGGAAAAGAACCCCGGCCTTTGGAAAATCGGGGTAGCTGTCTATTACTTCGCGCAGGTCGATCCGGCTTTCCGGTCCCACGCCACTAGACCGCTTTGTGGCTGTAAAAAAGATTCCGAAGGTGGAACCTTACGAGACTTTATACGATCGAGGTGCGCATTACCTGCAGTGAACCCCTCGGAGCTCCAGATGCAATATCGGGAGAAAGTGGCAAAGCTTCACGACTTTAGCGAAGCATTCGAGCTGGTCAAGTCAGTGGTACTGCAAAAGTTCGGGATGCACAGGGCGGGCCTCAGCCTGATATTACAGATGATGCCAAGCAACCTCGGAGCCTATCACATGCTGGGCTCAAATGCAATAGTGATGAACAGCTACTTGTTAGCGGCGGTGAAAAAGATAGCCAGCTCCACGGAAGAGTACAACTCATACATGTTCATGGTGCTCGCTCACGAATACCTGCACAGCCTCGGGATAGTCGACGAGAACTCTGTGCGTCAGATGACCTTCGAGCTGTGCGTCTGGATGCTCGGAACCGATCACGCCGCGACGAGGATGGCAAAGCATGATCCTTCAACACTGTATCCTGAACTGGGCTCGCTCATGCAGAGTCAATTTAGCCGGGACTTTCACGTGGTCAGCAACTTTGACAAGGCCAACCAGACGTACATTCAGTAACACACCGAAAAAGGAAAATAGTGAGAAAAGTAGCGGACAACCTTTGCTCGCTTGCGGGCAATGCTATATGGCACGAATTAATTGCAAGGGCGCGCTTAGAGAGCTGATTGGCCAATCCCGATCATGGCCATTTCGCACAAAAATTGTATGAAATATGCCTGATTTTTCCTCACGGCCAGCTAAGAATATATAAATAACTTGGAAGAGAAGATCATTTCAAGCATGCCGATAAGGAATGGGGCGGAGTATATCCAGAGCCTCAGGGGCAGAAATCTAAAGATTTACCTGTTTGGAAAGGAAGTGAAAGAGCCCGTGGATCATCCGATGATCCGGCCTTCGATCAACGCTGTCGCTGAGACCTATGATCTGGCTGTCGAAGATCCCGAACTTGCCAGTGCCGAATCTTCGCTGTCGGGCATTAAAGTTAACAGATTTCTGCATATTGCAGAGAGCGCGCAGGACCTTGTCAACCAGAACAGGATGCAGCGCAAGCTTGGCCAGCTGACGGGGACATGCTTCCAGCGCTGCGTCGGCATGGACGCGCTTAACTCTTTGTATTCGACGACGTACGAGATTGACGCAAAGCATGGGTCACCGTACCACAAGCGCCTGATCGAATTCATAAAGCTTGTCCAGAGTGAAAACCTGGTAATCGGGGGGGCAATGACCGACGTCAAGGGAGATCGAAGCCTTTCGCCGTCCCAGCAGGCAGATCCGGACATGTTTGTTCATATCGTAAAGCGCGACGAAAAAGGAATCTACATCACCGGGGCCAAGGCACACCAGACCGGCTGCATAAATTCGCACTGGATCATCGTGATGCCCACGATGAGACTTAAGTCAGAGGACAGGGACTATGCCATCGTCGGAGCGATTCCGGTCGACGCACCAGGCATTACCTACATCTACGGCAGGCAGTCGTGCGACACCAGGAGCATGGAAGACGGCGACATGGACGCAGGCAATGCAATGTATTCGGGACAGGAAGCCATGGTGATCTTCAAGGATGCTTTCATTCCTAACGAGCTTATTTTCATGGACGGTGAATACGAATTTGCCTCCATGTTGATAGAGCGCTTTACCTGCTACCACAGGCGAAGCTATGTCTGCAAGACGGGGCTGGGCGACGTTCTGATAGGTGCGTCTGCCGCAATCGCGGATTACAACGGAGTTGCGAATGCTTCGCACATCAAGGACAAGCTGGTTGAAATGACTCACCTCAATGAAATTATCTTTGGTACCGGAATCGCATCTTCGTTCATGTCCCACAAGACGGCCTCCGGCAACTGGCAGAATGACGACATGCTGGCCAACGTCTGCAAGCACAGCGTGACAAGGTTTCCCTACGAGATAGGCCGGCTTGCTCAGGACATTGCAGGGGGCCTGATGGTGACAATGCCTTCAGAGAAGGAGTTCAGGAGTCCGCAAACAGGGCCGCTTCTTGAAAAATATCTGAAGGGAAGAAAAGGCGTTTCCACAGAAAACAGGATGAGGGTACTGCGCCTGATAGAGAACATGACCCTGGGACGGAATGCCGTCGGATATCTGACAGAGTCCATGCATGGCGCCGGCTCGCCTCAGGCCCAGAGGATCCAGATAGCCCGCCAGAGCCAGATCGAATTGAAGAAAAAGTTTGCAAAGAGGCTGGCGAACGTCAAGGAAGGAGAGGCCACAGAGACTGTGCAAGAGCCGTCAGATTATTTTGACAGGATATTTGGCCCAGACAAGAAGGCGCAAAGGAGATCGAAGTAGTTACTTTGCCTGACAGAACGACTAGAAGTTAAGTCAACAGGCTAAAATATCGCTAGCGATATCGAAACGGCGTCTTAATTATATCGATTGTCAATTTTGTTTCAAAAAGGGTTATTTATCGGTTTGACGTCTATATGATATCCGATTACGGGGTTGTTCGATTGAAGTTAAATGAGGCGCAAATTGAAGATTTGACAGGCAAGGTTTTCCGAACGATAATTAACAATGGCAAGGAGGGCATCCTGCAGTCAGAGCTGTGGAAGGAGCTTGACCTGACAAGCCGCGACGGCTCACGGGTCGCGATACGCCTCGAAAAGCGCTCACTTATCAGGCGCGAAAAGATGCTTGAAAACGGCAGATGGACGTACAAACTTTTTGCAGTCAAGCTGCCGGTTGACACGGCAAGCATCGAAAAGGCGCCGTGCCTGACCTGCCCCGTTGAACACATGTGTTCTCTTGACGGCGCTTACAGCCCCACGAGCTGCAATTTTCTTGAAGACTGGCTTATTACCTCTTTTGACAGTAACGGTTCCTCTGGTACCGGCCAAAAAAATCAAAGACATTCTAGAAAATGAGACTCGCCGACGCCAGAAGAGATCAGTACCGCAGGCTGGCAAAGGATCAAGGGTACCGCGCGAGGTCAGCGTACAAACTCCTGCAGCTGAACAATTCCTATCATATTCTTAAGAAAGGAAGCAAGGTAGTAGATCTTGGGTGTGCACCAGGAGGCTGGCTGCAGATCGCCACCAAGCAGGTGGGAGCGTCCGGCAAAGTTGTTGGAATTGATCTCAAGTCTATCGAGTCTATCCCCGGCGCTTCAATCCTTCAAGGAAGCATCGAAGATCCCGCAATGCTGAAGAAAATTGCAGAGGTCCTTGATGGAAAGGCTGACGTCGTGCTCTCTGATCTCGCGCCAAACGTTAGTGGAATGTGGGAACTTGACCATGCACGACAAATCTCTCTTTCTACAACTGCGCTGGGATTTGCGAGAACAATCCTGCGAAAAGGCGGCAGCGCCGTTTTCAAGGTTTTTGAAGGAGAAATGCTAGAAGAGTTGAAAGCTGAACTAAGAAAGAGCTTTCGGAAAGTTATATTGAGCAAGCCGCCGGCTAGCAGGCAAGAGAGCAGCGAATTATACCTCGTTTGCCTCGACTTTGACCCTCAATATCTCTCAGAATAAGGGGTTCATTGAGAATATTATTTCAATCAAACCAAATAACCGTGTACTAAAGTTGATCAATTTAATTAACAGGTAATCGTTTTTGTACTGCACTGACTGCCTAATTTGCCACGTCCCAACCTAGAAGCGAATCCACTGAGCCCGAAGACAGAGGGCCCCTCAAAGGATACCGCGCACGCCAACGTACTAGTTCTTTGCATAGACAGGGATGATGACATTGGGACCAAAGGTGGCATTGAGACACCAATTGTTGGCAGGGATGCCTGCATCAGCGCTGGGACAAGGCTTGCCATTGAAGATCCGGAAGATGCAGATTCAAACGCAATCTTTGGAGCCGTGAAGACCTACGAGGAGCTTGTAAGCAAGGGCTACACGGCAGAGGTCGCAGTAGTCGCAGGGAAATTTAACAGAGGGGTCGAGGCGGACGAGAAAATTAGCCTCGAGGTAAAGAGCATTCTTGAAAGGTACAAGGCCGACGGAGCAGTAATTGTATCAGACGGCGAGGACGACGAGACAGTCCTGCCAGTAATACAGTCAAGGGTTCCTGTCATCTCGGTTCAGCGCATAATAATCAGGCACAGCAGGAGCGTCGAGTATTCGTACGCAGTGCTGGGCAGGTACCTTAGAATGCTCGCCTACGATCCCCAGTACTCAAAGTTCTTTCTTGGCGTTCCGGGAGTGCTTCTTGCGGCCGGCGCCCTTGCGGTCGTGTTTGACGCCGCAAAGTGGCTCACAGCAATAGTGCTGGCGGTCTTGGGCGGCGCATTCATTGTCAGGGCGTTTGACATTGACAAAGCATTCGGAACTCTGGGCAGGCTGACCCCTACAAGTTTCATCAGGATATTCTCGATCCTAGGTGGTGTTCTTGTAATCCTCGCATCCATAGCGAACGGCCTCTCGAGCATACCTCCGGAAATGATCAGGCAAGACATGGGAGCGTTTGACATTCTTACAAATAGGGTTATCATCGGGAGCTTTGCGGGTGGCACTATTACGCTGCTGTGGATAGGGATCGCGACGATACTCGCCGGCGATCTTTTGAGCAGCTGGTTCAGAGGAAGCGCCAGAACAATGTCAGACGTGCTCAGGCTTGCAGTGCTTGCGCTGCTATACATTCCTATGCTGCAGTTTACCGCGGTGCTCACTGAAGGAACGAACCCGTTCACACTGATCTCGTCACTGTTGATAGGCCTGGCAGTGTCGCTAGTCGCTGCCACATTCATCTTCCAGTACTTCAGGAACAAGAAAGGCGGCGAAGTGCTTAAACACTAGTTTAACACCGGAGCCTGATCCCAGCATGTCGCAAAAACCGCAACACGGCGACCTTGATCAAGAACAGCAAAAATGGTACTGCAGTTACTGGATGTCACAGGAAGAATGGCTTGACGTACATGATTATGTGCCGACTCTCCATGGGAAAGAAGCGGGCGAAGACATTGACCAGGAATAGCAGTATGTTGTGGTGCACCCATCCGGAATTATTCAAGCTCTGAAGCGATTTCCAGTTCCAAATTCGCGAGCTAACGAATAGTTAAAGCTCGAAAAAGATATCCAAAACAAGGGATAACAGACCGCGAGCATAGTGGTCGGCTGTGTCAATTCGCAAAAAACTTACAAATAACCAGAGAAACTTGAGAACATGGTAGACGAGCGATCTGCTGGCGCAGTAGTGTTTTACGCGGAAAACGAGAACGCAGATCCTGATTACCTCCTGCTCAATTACACCGCGGGACACTGGGACTTTCCAAAGGGAAACATAGAGGCTGGGGAAGGAGAAAGGCAGGCCGCTGCCAGAGAGATACGCGAAGAGACCGGAATCACGGACGTGGAATTTATCGAAGGGTTTAGGATGAAGATCGGCTACAGGTACAGGCATGGCAGAAGGCTCGTGCAAAAGGAAGTCGTGCTCTTTCTTGCCCGAGCCAAGATGAATCGTGTAGTGCTCTCACACGAGCATATCGGCTACGCGTGGAAAAAGTACGAAGACGCGCTGGGAAGGCTTACGTACAGAAACGCCAAGGATCTGCTCGCCGCGGCGAAAGGCTTCCTTCAACAGCGCTCAATTGCGTACCGGCAACGATGATATCCTGATCTGCATTTCCCTTGCCTTTGCCGCAGGATCTTTCGACTCCACGATAGCCCTGCCGACGATAAGATAGCTGGAACCGCTCTTGAGTGCCCGCACTGCATCTCCACCCTGGGCGCCGATGCCGGGCGAATACACTTTCATGCCGGGCTGTTCCTTCACGGCCTGTTTAAGTATGCTGGAACGCGTCGCTCCGACCACTATGCCGTCGGCATGGGCCCCGGCAGCTCTCTCTAGGAATATCTTGTATTGTGGACGCCTATTCCTGCCGTCCGAAATCTTGAGTCCGTATCCCTCCCGGGCACCGGGTTGGCTCATGTAGACAAGCGCAAT
>JBOGQL010000230.1:0-2096 GCA_050748985.1 Nitrososphaera sp.
CGGCAGGGGGTCGCGATCCGCTACGACGCCGGGCCGCGCGAGCAGACCGCCATCGAGCGGGACGTGATCGAGATGGAGGCCGAGCTCCAGGCGGCGCGGCTGCTCACCTGGCGCGCGGCCAAGATGCTCGATCGCGGCCAGCGCAACAACCTCGAGGCCTCGATGGCCAAGGCCAAGGCCGGGCTCGCCGTCACGCGCATCACCCAGAAGGCGGTCGAGCTCCTGGGCCCGATCGGCTACTCGAAGAAGCTGCTGGTCGAGAAGTGGATGCGCGACGCCAAGATCAACGATATCTACGAGGGCACGCAGCAGATCAACCTGCTGATCGTGGCCCGGCGCATCCTCGACTACTCGTCGAGCATGCTGCGCTAGCGAGTGCAAGCGCGGCGAAGCTTTGCTTGCAGTGAGCCGAAGCTGGGGATGAGAAGGCCAACTTCCCCGACGGGATCACGGGCGTACCGTGTCCCAATCAACAACGGGCTCGAGGCCCAGGAGGAAGTTGGCCCATGGGGAACTCTATCAGCTCGAAGGGTCGGATGACGGTGGGGATGGATCTCGGCGATCGGCGCAGCCACTACGCCGTGATGGATGAGGCGGGCGTGGTCGTGGAGGAGGGTCGGCTGGCGACGCGGCCGGCGGCGCTGCGTCAGCGCTTCGAGGCGATGGCGCCGGCGCGGATCGTGATCGAGGCGGGGGCGATCTCAGGCTGGGTGGGACGGCTGCTCGGCGAGCTCGGCCACGAGGTGGTGGTGGCCAACCCGCGGCGCGTGGCACTGGTGTCGGGCAGCGCCGACAAGAGCGACCCGGTCGATGCGCGGACGTTGGCGCGGCTGGGCCGTGCGGACGTGCAGCTGCTCTTCCCGGTGGTGCCGCGCAGCGCCCAGACGCTCGCGGACCGGGAGCGGCTGCGGGCGCGCGAGGCGCTGGTGCGCTGTCGCACGCTGCTGGTGAACCACGCGCGTAGCGCCGTGAAGGGCACCGGAGAGCGCCTGCCGCGTTGCTCGGCGGCGGCGTTTGCGAAGCGGGCGCGGGGAACGTTGCCCCAAGAGCTTCGCGAGAGCCTGCTGCCCCTGCTCGAGGAGATCGCATCGCTGACCGCGGCGATCCGGGCGTTCGATCGACGACTCGAGACGCTCGCCCAGGAACGCTACCCGCAGACGGAGCTCTTTGAGCCCGTGAAGGGCGTCGGGATCCAGACGGCGCTGGCCTTCGTGCTGGCGATCGAGGATCCGAGGCGCTTCCGCAGCAGCCGGGCGGTGGGCTCATTCCTGGGCTTGCGCCCCAAGCGTCGCCAGTCGGGGGATCGTGACCCGCAGCTGCGCATCACCAAGGGTGGGGACAAGATGGCCCGGCGTCTGCTCGTGACCGCTGCCCAGTACATCCTTGGGCCGTTCGGCCCCGACACGGATCTGCGCCGCTTCGGCCTGCGCCTGGCCGCACGCGGAGGCAAGGCCGCCAAGAAGCGCGCCGTCGTCGCGGTGGCACGCAAGCTCGCCGTGCTGCTCCACCACCTGTGGGTGACCGGCGAGGTCTACGAGCCGCTGCGCAGCGCGACGCCCGCAGCCGAGGTCGATGCCGCGTAAGGTGAAGCAGAACCGACGACATCGAAGACCAGGAGGCAACTACCGAAACCAGAAGCTGACCGACCGGGAGGCGGGCTGCTCCGCCGTGTCGCGTGCGACTGCGATCCGTTCGCTGGGCTTCGAGCCCGCGCCGAAGCTGTGCAGCGCACGACTCGACCGGACCCCCACCTGCACCGAGGCCCCGACGGCCTCACGAAGAGTGCGCATGGAAGCCTGGCCTGAGCAGCCTCCCTCCCCGGGGTTCACCACCGGTTCAGGAATCCAGTACCAAGAAGAACACCCTTGACGAAGTCGGCCTTCTCATGGAAGGCGAACGGAGTCACGACAGCTCACCTCCGACTGCGAAACACCTGGGCGGGCGAGGGCTGGGTCGGTCCGCTAGAAAACTCCTTCCAGCGAGAGAACGAGAGGATGGCATGGCGACCGGTCGGCAGACGATCACGCTCAAGCACCAGGCCAACCTCGGCGAGGGCGCCGAGGAGGTGACGCTCGCCGCCGGCGATGCGGTCAGCG
>JBOGQL010000231.1:0-2830 GCA_050748985.1 Nitrososphaera sp.
GGATACTGCAGCAGAACTCGTTTGACAAGGTCGACACGTACTGCAGCCCACAAAAGCAGGTAAAGCTGGTAAAGCTGATGGTAAAGTTCTACAAGGAGGCGCAAAAGGGGCTTCGGGCCGGGACGTCGCTTGCAGACATTAGGGCGATGCCAATAATCCCATCGCTGCTAAAGGCAAAGTTCGAGATCTCCGAAGAGCAGCTGCCAAAGCTTGAAGACCTGGACAAGCAGATCGACAACCAGTTCCGAAAAGCAGCGGGTGGGCCTAGCGCGATGGCCGAGGAGGTGAAGGTCGTTGCCTGAAACAACAGCAGGCATAGAGTACACAAAGGTAGCTGAAATCAAGGGCCCGCTCATGGTAATTGATGGCATCACAAAGGCTTCCTTCGACGAGCTGGTCGAAATCGAGACCGTAGACGGAGAACGCAGGCTTGGCAAGGTCCTTGAAGTGGGCTTTGGCAAGGCCGTAGTTCAGGTCTTTGAGGGCACGACCGGGCTCACGATCAGCGGCACAAAGGCAAAGTTCCTTGGCAAGACGATGGAGATGCCGGTTTCGCAGGAGCTCCTCGGCAGGGTGTTTGACGGCCTTGGGAGGCCAAACGACGGCCTGCCCGATCCTATCGCCGACAAGTTCCTTGACGTAAACGGCGAGCCGATGAACCCGGAAAGAAGAGAGTACCCGACTTCGTTTATCCAGACAGGCGTTTCCGTAATAGACGGAATGCTCACGCTGGTAAGGGGCCAAAAGCTCCCGATATTTTCCGGCTCTGGCATGCCGCACAACATCCTGGCCGCGCAGATCGCCCGTCAGGCCACAGTCGTCGGCACACAGGAGGACTTTGCCGTAGTATTTGCAGCCATCGGCGTGCAGTATTCTGAAGCTCAATACTTCAAGCGGAGCCTTGAAGAGTCAGGCGCGCTCAGGCGCTCGGTGCTTTTCCTTAACCTTGCCGACGACCCGGCGATCGAGAGGATCATTACCCCCAGGGTAGCGCTTACCGTTGCAGAGTACCTTGCGTTTGACCTTGGCATGCACGTGCTTGCAATACTTACTGACATGACAAACTATGCGGAGGCGCTGCGCGAAATCAGCGCTGCAAGGGAAGAAGTGCCGGGAAGAAAGGGGTATCCCGGCTACCTTTACACCGACCTTGCAAACAACTACGAGCGCGCCGGCAGGATAAAGGGCAAGAACGGCAGCGTCACCCAAGTGCCCATTCTGTCGATGCCGGCAGACGACATCACCCACCCGATTCCCGACCTGACCGGCTACATCACTGAGGGCCAGATAGTGCTCGGGCGCGATCTCTTCAGAAAGGGCGTGTACCCTCCTGTTAACGTGCTAATGTCGCTGTCAAGGCTCATGAAGGACGGAGTCGGCGAAGGGAAAACAAGATCTGATCACATGGAAGTCGGCAACCAGATGTACGACTGCTATTCCAGGGCCCAGGAAGTAAGGGCGCTCGCAGAAATCGTTGGCAGGGCCGGGCTCACGGGCGTGGACCTAAAGTACCTTGACGCCGGCGACCTGTTTGAGCAGCAGTTCCTGAAGCAGGCCCCGGACGAAAACAGGGGGCTTGACGAAACGCTCGGCAGGGCGTGGGAAGTGCTGTCCAGCCTGCCCGAGGGCGAGCTGACAAAGATCAAGGAAAAGCACGTCAAGCAGTACCACAAGGCCAAGTAGACATGTCGTTTGGAAGAAGGGCCACCGCAACAAAGATCGAGCTTATCAAGATAAGGCGCTCGATGCAGGTTGCAAAGATGGTTCACAAGATCCTTGACGACAAGCGGGAGGTCCTTCTGAAAAAAATCGACGAAATGATAGAGGAAGCGAACAAGGCCAGGGAAGACATCTGGACTCCTCTGGGCGAAATTTACACCGCGGTGTTCAACGCGTACATGACCCTTGGCACGATGACGCTAGAGTCGATATCCGACTCGACGCCGGCAATAATGGAGACGGACGTCAACGTGCGGAGGATCGTCGACGTCAAGATCCCGACGCTGCAGATAAGGACAAGGGGAGGCAGCCACCTCTCGTATGGATTTACCGAGACCAATGCCACCGTGGACAAGGCGGCAAAGCTGATCAAGAACATGCTCCCCGGAGTTTGCAAGGCGGCAGAATATGAAAATGCGATATTCAGCCTTGCGAAGGAGCTCGAGAAAACTCAAAAGCTGATCAACGCGCTCGAGTACGTGATCATACCGCAGTACGAAGGATCGATATCGTTCATCAGGGCAACGCTGGAAGAGCGAGAAAGGGAAGAGTTTGTCCGGCTCAAGAAGGTTAAAGTAGTACTTGACAAGAGAAAATTAGCTGAACAGGAGAGGGCGCAGGCGAGCGCGATAGCAAGATGACAACAGGAAATATCTCTACGCATTTCGAAAAAGCCAGGTCAGAATTGAAGAACGAACACGATTCTATGGTCCAGAGAATAAAGGGAGAAATCTCTTCGAGCAAACAAAAAGTTCTGTCGAAGGTCTAATCATCTGCATCCCCGTGTAGTTATAATTAAATATGGCAATCTGCTCTGCATGCCTGTATGAACAAGCTGAGCGGGCGCGTTACATTTTCGATTTTGGCTGTTCTCGCTACCGCAGTTGCTTTTACGGGATTTGGGCAGGCCTTTGCACAGGAAGACGCGGCATCAGCCGGCGGGTTCAAGTTGCTCGGCGCGGGCCTGGCCTTCGGCCTGGCAGCCGCTGGCGCAGGAATTGGTCTAGGATTCGTGGGCGCCGCCGGTCTCGCAGCAATTAGCGACAACCCGAAAATGCAGTCCAGGGTGTTCATCTTCGTAGGCATGGTCGAGTCGATCGCTATCTACGGC
>JBOGQL010000232.1:0-4158 GCA_050748985.1 Nitrososphaera sp.
GAATATGAGCGATGTGTCAAAATCCTATCTTGCTTGGCTCGTAGCGGCATCGTCAGCGAATAGAATAGCGAAGAAGCGCCACAATCCCGCCAAGTGAGGTGACTCGAAGGCCGATGTCTGTCGAGGAATCGACGGCAAAGACCTTGGCACCATGACTCTCTATTGAATTGAGCATTTTCACGACCTCTTCTTCATTCGACGTGTTTAGGCTCAAGTCGGAAAATACCACGGTCTCGACGGCTTTCAGAGCTGCTGCGTTCGAGACCTCCTTCAGGCCCATGGCGAACTTTGATTCTCCCCTGTTCACCATGAGCATCACCTGGTCCAGCACGGACGACACCGCAGCGAGTTTGCTTGCGCTCATTACCTCTTTCATTGCTGACGAACGAAGGAACACGAATATTCCGTCTTCGCCAGCAACGTCAACCCCGTCGACCACCTTCGCGCTTTCCCTATGGAGTTCCTGATGCCTCTCGATGAGCAAATTGTAGAATCTCTTCCTTGTTTCTCCAGGACCAAAGATGATAATGTGGTCGTCTTCCCCCGTTACCGACACGACTGCCCCTGCGACATCCGAGAAGAAGGTTTCTATGTTCGGATTGTTCTTGGTCTGGTACCGCTTGCCACTCTGGCCCGAGTAGATGTTTGGTATAACCTTGACGTGCGTGCCGGAGACCCTTGCGACTGCGGCTTCCTGAGTGTCGATCGCGACAAGAACATATGCGCTGCCCGTGCCAGATTTCTTCAGCATCCTTAACTCAAAGTCGCGCCATCTCCTGCCTTTGTCAACAACCAGAATGTCTCCTGGCTGGACCGCGAACGAATGATGGATCCCCTTTGACACTAGCTCGTTATCGGTTTCTGTTATGTTGCCAGAGATCCGCAGCCTGTCGACGGCAGAATCCAGCTGGCTCTGGTCGACTTTGATAGAAAGCCGCACCTTTACCCGTTCGCCCTTGTCAGGGCGCGCGTACTCCTTTTCCTGCTTTACGACGCGGGTCGTATCCGATACTACGGCGTCGCCTTTTTCTATTACACGCCTGAGCGTCAACAGATCATCTGCATCTTCGGGGATTAGAAGGAATGCGCTATTTGATGGTCCGCTCGGCTTTACTTTCATACTGTCTTTTCGCTGGCGGCAACTTCAGACGAGGATGACCCGCCGCTGCTGTCTTCCGGTCGCTCGCCCTGCGACTGAACTGACTTCAGGTAGTTGTCGACCCATTCCTGCGTGAGCACGCCAGATTCCACAAGATTAACAAGGGCGTTGGGCGACGCAATGCCCTGGACTTTTCCCACCCGCCTGCGGGTCTGCCTCCACTTCAGCTGGGTGTTGCCGCTCTTTGAAGAATAGATAATGCCAAGAATTTCTTTTGCGTTGACAAACGTCATCTCCCTGATCTTCTTTAGCGTTACCTTGTCAGCTGCCTCGATATAGATCGCCCCGGGACCTTCCTCTCTCTCCGGGAACACTTCGTAGTCGCGCAGGTAACTCTCTGGGATAAAGGAACGACAGGTACTTACGATAATGAATTTTCTAAAGCTTTCAAGCGAAGCTGCAGTCTCTATTTGGACCAAGGTAAGTATGGGAATCATTCAGTCATTTATCAAGCTTGTGAGATCGAATGTCGTGGACAAACTCCTTACTCAAGATCCTCCTCACCTATCGGCAGGGCTAGTCCAGTCATCGCTTGTCCACGGGCAAAATCAGGCGCCGCGGAATAAAAGTCATTAAGCGACAAAGATACCGACTGAGTATCACACGAACTCTGAAAGGGTCATCGGTTCAAATCCAGTACGGTCCTTCAATTGCAAGTCTTTCTGAATAAATCTGCCGAATTTGTGCTGATCCCCAGTTATCGACACGCGGCCATCCGATACTTCAATATGACAGGCCACGACTTCGCAGAATCTACGGACAGCACTTGCCCTTGGGGATCAAGTGTCCATGGGGGCATTCTCTCGGATGCTTTAGCAGAGTGCAGAGCGCGTCAGTGAACCTGTTCTTCATGTGGTGCTCTATTCCGCATACCATTTCTTCGTCTATCTCTATTCTGAGCGCGTCCTTCATCAGGACCTCAAGAAGCCTTGTGTTTCTCATCATCTGCTTTCCGATGCGTTCGCCCTCGTCTGTCAGCTCTACGCTTCCCTTGGTGTAGTTGACAAGGCGAGAACCGTCCAGCTTGCGGAGCATCTGCACTACAGACGGCTGGGTTACATTCAGGAGCTTTGCGATCGAGCTCACTTTGACATCGCCTCCCTTTTCGCGGATAAACCAGATCGCCTTAAGGTACATTTCAACGTGCTCCGACTCGGCCGTTCCAACAAAAAGTTCTTCATCGTTGCTGGTCGCCCTTTTCCTCAGAACTACAGAATCCACGGCGTCCATGAATTCTCGCTAAACTCTATTAACTTTATCTCTGTGGGTATAATGCCGTTTTTGGACGGGACCTTTGCTTCAAATCGCGCCGGTTCGAGTCTTCCCAGAGGTACTGAAAATAGCCCTTCGCAAAAACTGCAAGACCGGCATGCTCTGCCGAGATAGCTATAGGCTCCACGGCTCCGCCGTCTCCCGGCCCCTCGCCTAGCAGAATGACTACCTGCTTGCTGTCCCCTATTACGCCGCCGCCAAAAAGCCCATCCTTCACCCTTACGTCCGCCACCCGGGAGAGCGCTTTCAAAATTTCTGGGTTTAACTTGGCGGATGCCAGGATGTTTATTTTTACCCCTTTGTCATGGAGTGTCCGAAGGAGCGGCTGAAGAGGCTTGGCGACGTTTTCGGCGACCTGGGGAATGGCCACGAGTAGTTCATTTTGAGAGTTCTGGATTATTTCGTTGACCTTCACTGCAATGTTCATGATTCCGGTGGCGACCCAGATCTCTGGCTTTTCTTTCATGCCGCTCTTTGTGTACAGCGGCATCAGCTCGCTCATGATTGTGCTGTGGCTCTCCCGAAAGTTGTAATCGCGGCGCGTTCTTGTTATCTCAAGGGCAGTTGACGGGGATTTGGGAAAGAACTTTTGCGGTCTGGAGCTGTTCGACTCGAGCCAGCCCTTTTCCTCGAGGCTGTTGAGAACTTCGTAAATCTTGGAGTATGGGACCCCCGACCTCTTTGACATGTCCGATGCCGTCATGGAGCCGGCCTCAAGCAAAGAGAGGTAAACGCGTATTTCGTAGCTCGTCAAGCCAAGGTCTTCCATTGCCTTCCTTGACTTGTCGCTAATGCTCAAATCTTCTCAAATTGAGAGTCCGAAGTATATTTACCTTTTAGAACCTCTGCGGTAGCACTATTCTTTTCTTGCTGGGCTGCAACATGCCTTTCAGGATTTAGGATGACCACATCAACCGGTTTGCTTGGGTGAGGAATGCAGTAACTTGGAGTCAACTATACTTTCGCCTACGACACAAAAAGCTACACATAAGATCTTAAGACATGAAAAATCGAGACTCGCGCATGAAAAAAATCAGCAGGACGCAGCTCGCGTCGATATCTGCTGCGGCCGTGCTAGCAGGCTACGTCGTGATAGCCTCTGCGCTTCAGGGAAATCAAGCGGATCAGGAACTCGACCTGCCCGCATTGATGGCCGCAGACGCAGCTGCCGTAGACTACTTCCTAAAGCTCGAAGGGATCGGAGGCGAATCCACTGACGAAGGGCACAGGGGTGAAATCGAGATAATGTCATACTCGTGGGGAGCCTCGAATTCCGGCGCATTCGCGTCGGGTTCAGGCGGCGGGGCTGGAAAAGTGAACTTTGGATCCCTTCGCCTGACGACGGCCGGCGTTAGCATAGCGTCACCGTCGTTATTTGACGTCGTCGCCACAGGGAAACACCTTCCGACAGCGACTCTTACGCTTGTAAAGCAGGACGGGGGCTACGACTACCTCAAGGTAACACTTTCAGACGTGGTAATCAGCTCATATCAGACAGCAGGGAGCGCGGGAGAAGTGCCGATCGAGAGTATTAGACTCAACTTTGCCAAGATAGAATACGAGTACACGCCGCAAAACCCGGACGGTAGTTTAGGAGATACGGCCAAGGCAGGCTGGGACCTGGCGGCAAACAAGAGGCTATGAGACCCGCCTTTTTATGTGCTTGAAGCACACATCTCGCGTCATATCCAAGCAAGGCGCCACGTTCACCTTGGGCTGGCCGGATG
>JBOGQL010000233.1:0-1802 GCA_050748985.1 Nitrososphaera sp.
TCTATCAACCCTGCAGAAGCGTCGATACTGTAAAGTACGATGTTCCTTACCAGTATTATCGCGGCGCTAACAAGGAATAGAATGCCCATCGCGGACATCCAATTTCTTCCGCGCCGGCTGCGTCCTATCTCTTCTCTCCATCTCATTCTCCGGGAACTAGCTGTGGTATTGTTGTCCTTTACTGATAACGTTTGTGCCTATGTCAGCTTGACGCCAGGATTCTTCAACTTGTTTCTCTTCGCCGCGTTTAGAAGCATCGGCGTGAGAATCTCTGCCTGGTAGGAAAGGGCAAGGGGTCCGAGGTACAGCGGCCTCAACCCCTCTATTTCGGAAACCAGCGCAGTGAGTTTCGCAACCGCATTCTGGTCATCGCCGCAAATGTATGTGTCAGCGTCAAGGTTCTCCCCGACGTTCTTCAGCTTGACCTCGGATATCGTGTGAAACGCAGAGACAACCCTCGCCCTTGGGGGCAGGCCTTCCGCGACCAGCTCTGCAGCCGGTTTCTTGCCCTGCTCTAGCGGGATGTAGACAAAGCCGGCCTCATTGCGCGTCATCGGGACTATGGGAGAAACAACGATGCAGTCTTCCCGAATCTGGCCAGACATCCTGCCACAGGTGTCCGCGATATGCTCGTAGGGAATCGAAAGTATCAGGATGTCAACATCCGTTGCGAGCGCGAAATTATCATTGCCTGATATGCTGCCGGCGATGCTCGCGCCAAATGCATTCTTTGCAGCCTTCATGTAATTTTCTGCAGCCTCCTTCGCCCTCTGGGCGTCCCTGGATCCAATTACTATGTCATGCTTTTGGCACCATCGAAGTGCAAATCCCTCACCCATGCCTCCGGTACCGCCAACTATGCCTATTCTCATATGGTCGAGCAGAAGTAATTTGGATATTAACTTTAGGTTCGGTCTATCTGCGACCGATGCAGTATGTTGCCGAGCTGAAAAAATTATTAAGCGATCAGTCCGCTGTGCTTACAGTCGTTGCCCCTTGTCATTTTCATGCGCCACGGTCAGGCCGATAACAACGTCAGCAGGATTCTCGTCGGCCGGCATATCGAGGCTCACCTTACCGAGCAGGGAAAAGAGCAGGTGGCACATGCCGCCAAAAACCTGAAGGGGATCGCAATAAGCAAAGTATACGTTTCGCCGGTGATAAGGGCTGTTGAAACTGCGAAAATAGTATGCGAAACCCTTGGCATGGACTACGAAGTGGACGAGCGGCTGTACGAGATCGAGCTGGGCAAGCTGGTCGGCATGAACTATGAAGAAGTGACCACAAAATTCGGCGACCTGTTCATGAGGTTCTACACTGAAAGCGATCCCGTTCTGGCAAGATTCGGCGTTGAAAACTTTGGCTCGGTGAAACAGCGAGTCAAGAGCTTCCTTGACGATGCGGTGCGGCGACACGAAGACAGCAACATACTCACGATAACGCATCTGGATCCCATCAAGGCCGCTCTTGCAACGATCCTCGACCTGAAGCCGGAAGCACTTTACCGCTGGCACATTCGCAATGCGTCACTGACAATTCTGAAGCACGAAAGCAAAGTATACTCGCTATCCGGAGTAAACGTGATGGCGATACACCGCTATCCGAATGAATAGCGATGTGAAAAACTTAAATAACAATCTCAGACTGTGTGATAACAGAAGGAGGATAGCTTTGACTCCAAGAATGATTTTGATACTTATCCCGGCAGCATTAGGAGTCTGGTTCATGGCCAACGACGCGGCACTGGTTTTTGCTCAACAAACCCCCGGAGATTATATCATTAACAGAGTAGAGATCTGGGG
>JBOGQL010000234.1:0-1559 GCA_050748985.1 Nitrososphaera sp.
ATCTTGCGGGCCGCTCTCGAGGCCAAGCGCGTGGTAGCCGTTTTCACTGCGGAGGCGAGTCACGTCGGCCGGTGCCGACAAGGTGGCGCCAAACTTCTCCGCCTGGAGGACCGCCCGATTGGCCAGATCGCTGCCGGAAAGACCGGTCGGGAAGCCCATGTAGTTCTCGATCTTGGAACTGGTCCCCGCCTGTCCGCCGGGACCCATCTTATCCAGCACCAGGGTCTTCAAGCCCTCCGAAGCTCCATAGACCGCGGCAGCCAGCCCCGCTGGGCCCGCACCAACGACCGCGAGATCGTAGACCGTCTGTTCGAGCGGTTTTCTGATGCCGACGCAGTCGGCCAACTCGGCATTGGAAGGATTGCGTACCATCTTATCGTTGCTGCAGACCACGACCGGCGTTTCATCCGCGCTGATCTGGAACTGCGCGAGCAGCGTGTCCACGCCGGGGTCGTTCTCCAGATCGATCCAGGTAAAGGGGATCTTGTTCTTTGCCAGAAACTCGCGGATCCGATGCGTGTCGCGCGAATAGCGCGAGCCCACCACCCGTACACCCGTGAAGCCGGATTCCTCGAGTAACTGCCGGCGCATGAGAAAGGCCCTGAGCAGGACATCGCTCACAGTCGGCATCTCATTCAGGATGCGCCTAAGATCGGCGGCTGAGATCTCATAGGCCTCGCAGGCGGTTCGGGCGATGGCGCTGACGAGGACCGGTCTACCGGTCAGCATATCGACATCGCCGGTGAACTCCCTGGGCTCGTGTATGGTAACGATCTCGTCCTGACCCGAGGAATGGTCAACGATTGCAACTTCCCCACTCTTCACGATGAAGAATTTGAAATCCCGTTCGCCGGCGGCAAAGAGCGTCTCTCCAACTTGATATGTCTTCAAGCTCGCGAATTTGCCCAATGCCGTGATATGTGCATCGTCGAGTTTGGGAAACGCAGTTGGGTCACGATTTAGGGCCATGGCTAAAACCCTCGCTCTTTCTTTGTCCGGTGCTTTTAGGGTCCACAGGGAACCGAGTGATCCTACCCCCTTTTATTATCGATGGACGCGTGCCGGCATCATCGCCATCGGTCGTCCACGCAGGGTTTCGGCTGCTCGCCCCGTTCCTGGGCGAGGGTCGGGTAGTCGGTATAGCCCTTGGCACCGCCGCCGTAGTAAGCGGAGGGATCCTCGGCGTTGAGGGAGGCACGCGAGCGAAATCGCTCCGGTAGGTCCGGATTGGCTATAAACTTGCGACCGAAGGCGATCAGATCCGCTCTTCCCCGATCGAGCCACGCGTCGGCAGTGTCCTGATCGAAGCCACCGGCCAGGATCAGCGTGCCGCGGTATTTTTCACGCATCAGCTCGAGTATGGAAGTCGCGCGAGGGTCGGGGTCGCTCTCGTTCTCGATCGGGGCGACGGCCGGATTGATGATGTGCAGGAAGGCGAGCCGGTGCTCGATTAAGTTTTCGGCGATGTATCCGAAGGTCGTTTCCGGGTCGTCGTCTCCCTTGTCGTTGAACGTCCCGAGCGGCGACAGTCGCACGCCGACGCGGTCCGCGACGGGCCG
>JBOGQL010000235.1:0-1527 GCA_050748985.1 Nitrososphaera sp.
CTCTGAATTGGTCCTTTCTTTTGTGGTGACTGCGACGTTCATAGGGCTGGAATAGAACGGAAGGTCCTCGTCCTTGACGACCTTGAGCTTTACCTCTCTATTTCCGCCCTTAAGGATCATCAGCACGTGCCAGTACTTGCCCTTGTCCATCCAATGGGGAACCTGCGTTTCCTTGTCCCAGAAGTCGATCGGGCCGGATGGCGCAAAGCCATCCTCGTATTCTCTGGTGATTGGATTGTACGAGCGATACTCATAGTCGCCTATCATGGGATCGAGCTTGCGCGCTGCAACTCTGGCTTCAATTATCATTTCAAGTGACTTCGTAAATTCGCGGTAGGCCATTATCCCCCAAATCGCGCCCAGCGCGCTGAAAAGTGTGTATATGCCTGCCACCAGGTCCATCGAGTTGTTGATAAAGTATTTCGGAATCAGCGGAATACCGAACCATCCCGTGGACAGCAGGCCGGCGAAAGTGAGCGTGATGAACAGGTACCTCGCGGTGGTATGATGCTGGATGCTAAGAGACAATGAGCCACTGCCATACGGACGGCAATCTCCACTCCCCCTGGTGCCACGTCGAAATTTCAACAGATTTGACTACCGCTGAATGATTTACGATTGGACATCGATTATATATTGTCTTCAGAGTTTTTCTCGCCTAGTCTCCTGACATCCCCCGAGAAATCAAGCCACGGCCCCGAGGGCTGGTGCGAACCCCACGTTTCATAGCATACCACGTCTGAAAGATCCATTCTCGGAAGCCAGCCGGCCCGCTCCAGATCGGGCCTGTCCGCGAACTCGCCAACATAGCCCAGACACAGGTATGCAACGGGCTTGACGTGAGAGGGTATGCGGAGTATCTTTTCCAGATCCGAATTAGCGAGGATGCTCACCCACCCCACTCCAACGCCTTCGGCCCTTGCGGCAAGCCAGAGGTTCTGGACCGCACATGCGACGCTGTAAACGCCGGTTTCTTCAATGGAAGTTCTGCCGAGCACGAATGGCCCAAACCGCGTGCTGTCATACGTGACGCAAATGTTGACAGCCGATTCCATTATGCCTTCAAGTTTCAAAGAGGAGTATTTCTTCTGGCGCTCCCTGTCCCCGTCCAGCATGGCCGTCGAGCGCTCGCGCTCGCTGAGAAACGACTCCTTCACATGCTGCCGTGTGATAGCGTCCTTGATCAGGATGAAGTTCCAAGGCTGCGAAAACCCGACAGAGGGCGCATGGTGAGCAGCGTTAAGTATCCTTGCAAGGACATCGTTAGGAATTTCCCGGTCGACAAAGTGTGAGCGGACATCCCTTCTGGAAAATATCGCTTTGTACAGCCCTTCCTTTTCGGTCCCCGTCAGAGCGCGATCTAGTGCAGTCAATGCTTTCCACTGCGCGCAAGTCCCATTATTAGATTTGCGCTCACGTCGGCCCTTGCGACGTTCCTGGCCGCCTTCTCGACATTCTCTGCGTAGAGGTCGATGCCGACGAACTCGCGGCCAAGCGAAGCCGCTACGATGCCAGTGGTGCCCCTGC
>JBOGQL010000236.1:0-1529 GCA_050748985.1 Nitrososphaera sp.
CCCTGAGGGCCGCGACGTACTGCTGGATGGCCTCCCGGTCGATGCGCAGCGTCCGGGGCAGCTCGCCGTGCAGCTTTTCGGTGACGTGGACGTCGAAGCGACCCCGATGCACCCGTCCGCGGATCTCGCGATGTAGCACATGCTCAAGGGCCGCCAAGGTCCGGGGAAGTTTCATCCGGATGTCGGTAAACCGGTGGTTAAGGGCCTGGATTTCAAGGGTGTACACGTGAGTGGCTGTGGCACCCTCCGCCCTGCCGTACCCGGTCATGCTCTTGAGCATTGGGACCCAACCACTCCAGGCCACCCGGCGGAGGCCACCGATGCCGTATCGAGGATCTTCACGAACGCTACGGACCCCCTTGAGGAGATTTCCCGACGTAACCGTTAATTTACTGCAGTTTTCGCCGCCTGTCAAACGTGAACGACGCCCGGGACCAGCCACCCTCTCCCTTTACTTGCCGCCCGCTCACGGATAAGATAGTCGAGCGATGATGCATGAGTGGAAGGTGACACGAGAGCGCTACGGCAGGCTCCTCCGCCAGCGGATTCGGCGCCTCACGCGGCGGCGGGAGAAGATTGTGGCGGACCTGGCGAAGGCGCGGGGGTGGGAGGAGCTCCGCCGGAAGGGGGAACTCCTCCGGGTCCACCGCGAGCGTATCGGACGCGGCCTCGCCGAGGTCACCGTCCCCGACTACTACGCCGAGACCGGCCGGTCCCTCGCGATCGCCCTCGACCCGGCCCTCTCGGTCGATGCCAACGCCGAGCGATACTTCAAGCAGGCCCGAAAGGTGAAGCGCGGACTGCCCGTCATCGAGCGCCGGCTCAGCGAGACCGAAGGGGAGCTGAAAGAATGGGAGTCGGCCCTGGGAAGAGTCATCCAGGCAGAGACCGGCGAGGCCGTGGACAGGGCGAAGACAGCCTATAGACTCGAGCGGCTCGAGCCGCCACCGCCCTTGACCCGGCCTCGGGACAAGGGCGCGGCACAGCGTGAGCCGCGGCGCTACCTCTCGACCGATGGCCGGGAGATCCTGGTGGGCCGGAGTTCCGCGGGGAATGAACATCTCACCTTTCGCCTGGCGCGTCCCCACGACCTGTGGCTCCACGTCGAAGGCTACGGCGGCTCGCACGTGGTCGTCCGAAACCCGAAGGGACAGACGGTCCCTCCGCGAACCTTACGCGAGGCCGCGCTACTCGCCGCCTTCTTCAGCAAGGCCCGGAACGCCGGAAAGGTCCCGGTCCACTACACCGCTGTCCGCTTTGTCCGGCGGTCAAAGGGGAGCAAGGCCGGAACGGTCCTGATCACGCAGGAGAAGACGATTGTGGTCAGGCCCGACCCTGCCGCGGTGGCAGGACTCGCGGGGCGAGGGGCGGCGGGCGCCGGCATCGCCTCTCGCCGAAACCAATAGGTGGTGAGCAGTGGGCAGGTACGCCGCGATCGACGTGGGAACCAATACCGTTCGGCTTCTCGTTGCCGATGCGGACACAGACGGGACCTATCGGGTCGTCTTTCAGGAGCAGGTCATCACCCG
>JBOGQL010000237.1:0-1511 GCA_050748985.1 Nitrososphaera sp.
GGGCGCGGCGGGCAGGGGTTGCGCGGCGGTGTGGTAGGCGCCCCCGAGGGTCGGCCAGCGCGGCGCGCAGGCATCGAACGGCGGGACCGGGTGGCCCGCGCCGATCAGGTCGTGCACCATCTCGTGGCGCACCACGGCTTCCGCGGCGACCGCGGGCCCGGCGAGGTAGATCCCATGGGGCGGCTGCCAGACGCCGTACATGGCGTGGCGCACGGCGATGGTCGAATCCAGCACGAACCACCGGACCTTGTCGTAGTGCCCGCGGCGCCCGACGCACGCTTCCATCTCGGCGTACCAGGCGGCGTAGCGGTCGGGTGGCACGAACGGCTGGCCGTGCACCAGGAACGTCCGGCAGGGGCCGGTGAACGGCGTGAGGGCGAGCACCGCGGCGGTGGCGCGGAGGCGCGGCGCGCGCAACGCGCGGCCCAGGGATCGCAGCCGCAGGTCCATGGGGCTACGGCAGCGCGGCGAGCTCGTCCCGCGCCGGCACCGGCGCCGTGGCGCGTGGGCCGCTGCGGCACACCGGCACGTCGGCCTCGGGATCGAAGTCGCAGCGCGTGATGGCGAAGTCGCGCGTGATCGTGATGAACTGTCCGTCGCCGCACACGATCGCGTCGATCAGGTAGCCCGAGCGCGCGAAGCTCGTGCTGTCGGTCCGGCTGGGGAAGCAGATGTCGCCGTGCAGGCGATCCGGCAGGGGGGCGCAGTTGCCCCGGCCGTCGTGCACGCAGCTGCGGCCGCCGGGATGACTGTGCACCATGCCGAGCAGGCGCTCGCTCGGCGGGCAGGCACTCGTCTCCGCAACGGACTGGTCGGTACTGTGGCTCGGCTTGACGTCGGCGAGCAGCATGTAGGACACGGTGACCGTGTCGGGCGCCGCGGGGTCGCGGCTGGCACGCACCGAGCCGTACAGGCAGCCCAGGAACTCCGTCCGGAACTCGCGGTACAGCAGCGCCCACGTGTGGGTCACCATGGGCCGGTACTGGAACTGGGTGGCGGCGACCTTCGCGGGCGGGATCACGAGGCCGGGCGCGGCGCGCACTTCCTGGGCGTGCGCCGGCACCCCCGCGAGGGCGAGACGCAGCATCGCGAGCGCGCACAGCGCTCGGACGAGAACCGGCTTCGAGAACCACGAGGCGTACCGCATCGCTCCACTCCGGCAGCCGGGCGATCTCCGAGAGACCCCTGGCTTTGCGGCCCCGGATCGCTCCGGGTGTGCTCTTTTCGGTGGAGCCTCAGGCTAGGGCGCGTGCCGGCTCCGCCCCCTCAAGGGGCAAGCTCTGTGCCCGGCGGGCCAACGGCACCTAACGTCAACGGCGGCTGGCGGATGGGCGGCTCGTGAACTGCGTCACGTCGGCCCGCGTGCCGTCGCACCCTGCGGCGGACGCCCCGGACGTCCCTGTGAGCCGCGTCACCTGCGAGGCATGAGCGCCACGCGGGGGCCAGTCCCGAGGCCCTAGCTCCGAGTGTCCAGCCACCAGCAACTAGAGTCGTCATGGGAACGATGCACC
>JBOGQL010000238.1:0-4051 GCA_050748985.1 Nitrososphaera sp.
CTAATACCTCACTCGCAGGAGATGCAAAGAAGAAGGCGGACCCGGTGGTTCCCGTGCCGATACCGGTTCGAAATTCGGTTACGAAATAGATTGCATTAAAGGTTGTGGCCTCAAGTGTGTTCGATTCTCTACAGCTAATGGGTGCATAGCACTAGAGCGATATTACGCTTAATGCATGCTATGCATTGAAGGCAATTTGTGTTTGGCGGATCTGCTGCCGGTTACCGCGCAGCACCCAGCCTAACCAGACATTGCTCATGAACACTATTCAGAACAATGTGCGGGCCCAGAGGGACTCGAACCCTCGACCAACTGCTCCGCAGGCAGCCATTCTATCCAAGCTGAACTATGGGCCCCGCACATCGACAAATTGCTCACCTAAATTAAAACCTAGACATTATCCAGCTGCGATCATGGCAGCATCATAGTCAGCGCTATACTGGAGAGACTGTGAGAACAGGTCTATGGATTTCCTGTATTCGTCGGGATTGCCGCTAGACAGGTAGTTGCGGAAATGTTCGTTACTCTGCATCTCGGTTTCAACAGCCTTGATTAGTTTGTCCCTGGCCACCTTGTACCTCTCAGGAGTATCAAGCGCCTGTGCTCTGTCAAGTATCTCCTGATATCGGGGTTGATACTTGTCTATAATACCGATCATTGTGCTGTTGTCGTACTGTTTCTCGTTCCACTTGCCCTCCTCCTCTTGGTATTTTTGAGTAAGCGCTATCGTGTCGAGTGCGATGCCGTCGATGGCCTTTTTGAAATCGTTATTCCTTGCTGCCTCGACTTGCAGGAAGACCATGAACCCGACTATAGCCGCAATCGCAGCAATCCCACCGTAGGTGATGATGCGATTGGCCTGTTTCCGCTTTCTCATCCGCGCCTTGTAATCGTGCTAGGGGAGAAAATAAACGTTCTAGCAGCATCAGGTAAAACAATTGTTCGGATAACTAACCTGCACACAAAATTTTCTTCACAAACAAGTATTATACGACATCTGGGGAACTCGAAGAGAATTGGCTGCCACGGATACTGAGCAGGTTGACACTAAGAAGGCAATGGCCCAGCATCCGCTTAACCTCTTGTTTAACCCATCGCTCCTTGTGAGGAAGGATGTCTGGAACGTCGATGTCGCCCTATTGCTGGAGATGTTTGTCAGGGTGATCGAGTCCACCGGTAACAGGGACCTCAGGATATGCGGAATCGCTGCCGTATCCTCATCGATGATCTACAGGCTCAAGGTTGAAAGCATTTTCGCGCTTGAGAAAATTGCCATGCAGAAGAAAAGCCTCGACGATCCGAGCCAGCAGCCGATACAGCAGCTAAATCCACTAGAGCTCCCATTCAGGATCGAATCCACCTACCCGGTGTCAGTCGAAGACCTTCTGCAAATGCTCGAAAACATGATTATCGAGCTAGCGAACCCAAGGCCACGAAAGAAGCAGATCGAGCTGGAACCTGTCCAGACTTTTGACTTCGACCAGTACCTCGTCAAATTCGAGCAGGTGAACCAGCGGTACGAAGAGATGATTCTGGATTTAGCAAGCACCGACGGCACGCTTCTATTCAAGGTGCTTGTAGCAAAGATGGAACCAGCTGAGATGGCTAGGTGTTTCATCGCGATGCTGTACCTTGCGATGAAGGGCAAGATCGTTCTTGAACAGCCCGAGGGATCAGACGATGTAAAGATTACACTATCCCAGACTCCAGGTCCGGCGCGGCAATAAGATAATAAATCAAACCTTCATTCAATACAGCGGACTTGCGCGATTCTCTGCCTGATGACGAAGTAGTTGCACGGGTAGAGGCTGCGCTATACTCGTCGGGAAGACCCCTCTCCGTCGATGAGCTGATAAAGGCGTCTGGCACCGGCTCGAAGGAAAGGGCACTGCGAGTGGCAAACGACCTTGTAAAGAAGTCGAAATCGGTCTTCAAGGCGATTGAGATCGCTCAACTTGACGACGGCACTTTCGTTTTCCAGCTCAAGCCAGAGTACACGCCGCTTGTCCGAAGGTTCGCCCAGCATCCGCTCATTCCCTCCGCGGCACTGAAGACTCTTTCGTATGTCGCGTACGAGCAGCCCGTAACTTCGAAGCGGCTCGTGCAGATAAGGGGCAGCCAGGTCTACACCCACCTCAAAGAACTGCAACAGTTGCAGTTCATAGAGCACGAAAGCCTGGGGAGGCTCAAGGTGTACCGAACAACCAAGAAATTCCAGGAATACTTTGGCATAGCCGACATTAGTGCGATGAAGAGCAAGCTGGTATCTTCCACGGACAAGCATGCATCTCACTCTCGGTCAGCTAGGCCTGCGAGCTTGCAGCCTCGGCAGCCAGAAAAGTCTTAATTAGAGAGAAAATGAGTGAACTGCCATGCGCAAGTCGATAGAAAATCTCGCCGGCCGCAAGCCGACCGGGGGCCGCAGGGTCGCGATGCGGGGAAGGAGAAAGTTTGAGATTGACCGCTATCCAAATGAAGCAGTCGCCGGCGCCACACAGATTGTAACGCGCAGAACGCGAGGAAACAACGTGAAGGCCGCCTTCAAGAGCGCAGAATTTGCCAATGTCATAGACCAAGAAGCAAGAAAGGTCGCAAAGTCAAAGATCATCAGGGTGACCAAGAACCCGGCCAACAGGGATTACGAGAGAAGAGGTGTGATAAGCAAGGGTGCAGTAATAGATACAGAAAGCGGCGCAGCAATTGTTGTTTCAAGACCTGGACAGGACGGCGTCGTTAATGCGGTCCTGATAAAGTCGACTGAAGCAAAGCCATCGTGACCTATCGACAATCCTTAAGTGCAAAGAAGGTATTACTTTTTCGTGAATAACATCATTTGGGAGGGGCCGGAACCCGTTAACCGATCTGCCTGCCCGTACGCAGTAAATTTTGAAATCAAGCCCGCGCCTGCGAAATCCCTTAATTCACTTGAATCTGGTCGTCTGATCATAAGTGTCGATTTGGGACCTGCGAAAGACATTCTAGAGGTAGAGGCGAGACTGGAAAACAATGCCAAGAGAGAAAATCTTGACAAAGTCCAAGGCAACAGCAGGCTGAAGCGATACGTATCTCTATCTGCTCCTCTTGCGAAGCGTGACTCAGGCGCGACACCATGGACTGGCGAGATTAGCATCCCTGCGAGTTGGGTAGAAGGCGGGACGGTAGCCTTTGAGAAAACCGGAGCAGCCACTCCGATGGACTCTGGGAACCCTTTCTCACTCGAAATCACCTATCGGATCAAAGGAGGCGAGGCTTGCACCGCGAGATTCCACTCTCAGGACGCGTTTCATTGGGCGGCACGACCCAAGGAACGGTTGTAATTCGCTTCAGTTTATTAACGAGATCTCGAGTATCTCTAGACGCTTGAAAGACTACGACCATGTGATACTCTGGCTTGACTACTTTAACAAGAACCTAAAGAGGCGCCAGGGTCGCAAGGTCAAGCGCGACAGGGCAGTTTTCGATCCGACTGTGCAAGACCTGGCAGACGCGGCAAGGGCGGCAGGCTTTCAATTCTCGGATCAAGAGGCAAATGACAATGCAAGATATCCGCGTAGGTCATTTGCAAAGTCCGGTTACGTGATGGTTCCCAAGAAGGAAGGGGTAAAGAAATCCCAGATAATTGACGCGGTTGCAGAAAAGCTGCTCCAGAAAAAAAGCCGGCAGAAAAGTGGCGGCAAAAAGTAATTTTTTAGTTGACGGAAATGTTCTATAGCAAGAATGTTGTTCATTCAAATACAAAGAATAATTGACAGAAGCGATTGATAGCAAGTTATCCACAATGCAGTATACCAAAGTGGGGGAGATCGGGGAAGTTATGCATCTTGCAAAAAGTGGAAGGCTGGTAATCAAGCTCAATGCAGCGGGGGCCATGATACGGGCCGGGGAGCTGCTCGTTGACGGATCCGGGAAACGTGTGGGTAGAGTCGTGGAGCTGATCGGACCGGTGAACGCACCATATGCATCAGTCATTCCAATGACGGATAGAACCAACAGACTTGCTGGCGCCAAGGTTTTCAGCGGGGGTCTTGCAAAAACTCGAGACCAATCCAGA
>JBOGQL010000239.1:0-2448 GCA_050748985.1 Nitrososphaera sp.
GGCACTGGGCGCTCATCTTGGGCCATTCGCCGACAGCCGTGGCAGGACTCCTTGCCGATCAGGTGCGCAATGGCACGCTTTATGGCACCGTAAATCACGTAAGCGTCGAGCTCGCGGAGACGATTCAAAGGCTGATGCCAAGGGCCGAAATGATGCGCTTCAGTAGCACTGGATCCGAGGCCACAATGTATGCCGTACGGCTAGCGAGAGCAAGAACGGGCAGGAGGGTCATCGCGAAGGCGATAGGAGGGTGGCACGGATTTAACACCACGCTGATGCAGACGGTGAGCTATCCCTTTGAATCTGAGGAAGGTCCGGGGCTCGTGCAGGACGAAGGCCAGTATGTCGAGTCCATTCCCTTTAACGACCTTGACGCTTCACTTAAGGTACTCGAAACCATAAAGGACGACCTTGCCTGCATCATTATCGAGCCTGTGCTCGGCGGCGCGGGGTGCATCCCTCCAGAAGACGACTATCTCCTCGGACTGCAAGAGTTTGCCAGGAGGAACGGAAGCCTGTTTATCTTGGACGAAATCGTTACTGGATTTAGATTGTCTTTGCACGGCGCGGCAAGCATCTACAACCTAGAGCCGGACCTCTTTACCCTCGGCAAGATAGCGGGCGGCGGGCTTCCGATTGGAATAGTTTGCGGGAGCAAAGAGGTTATGTCGCTTGCCGATCCAGTTGCGATACCGGACAAGGAGGCTCGCTGCGCCGTAGGTGGAGGGACATTTTCTGCCAACCCGTTGACTATGTCAGCCGGCCTTGCCACTCTGAATTTCCTGAGAAAGAACACAAGTACATACGCAAGAATTAACAAGCTGGGAAACATGGCAAGAACTGGCCTTGCGAAAGTATTTGCTGAAGCAAAAATTCCTTGCAGCGTGACTGGCACCGGCTCTCTCTTCCTCACGCACTTTGGCGGCACCGACATCAAGGACGCGACCGGCGTAGCGATGTCAGATCGGGAAATGCTGGCCATATATCATCTGGCGTTAATGGCGGATCATGGCATTTTCTTCCTGCCAACAAAAATGGGAGCGATATCCCACTCGCACAGGGAAAGCGATGTGCGGTTGCTTCTGGCAGCCACGGAAGAAATAGTAAACTCGGGCCTGCTCACACATTAGGTGCTTCAATTACGCCTCAAATGGATCTTCTCGCCATGTCATGATTCATCGTCTCTATCGCGTGTTATCGTTCGACCCAATTGCTCGACCTGCTTTGTGTCACAGTTACACCAACACTTAAAAAGCGGAATGGGCGAATTCTACGGTCGTAGATGGCTGCCCGGAAAAATACATCGCGCAAGAAAAGATTGTTGAAGCGCACCCGGCAGAATAGGCCGGTGCCGGCGTGGGTAGTCATAAGGACGAGCAGGAAAGTTCGGACCAACCCCAAGCGCAGGCTTTGGCGCAGGTCCGACGTCAATGTAGGTTGATAGGATATGGCAGCAGTTGAAGGAAATCTTGACCGTGTTTATACTATCGATCTGGGCAAGGCATGGTTGACTCCGCAGTACAAGCGTACCGACCGGGTTGTGAACATGATTAGAGAGTTCGCCCGTAAGCACATGAAAAGCGACGAGATCAAGCTCGACCAGGACCTCAACAGGCAGATATGGTCCAGGGGCAAGACAAATCCGCCCAGAAAGGTGAGGGTGAAAATGGTCAAGGACGAGGATGGCGCTGTAACGATTTCCCTGTACGAAGACCTTCCTGCGCCGGCCGAAAAGCCTGTCGAAGAGGAGCAGCCCGCGCCAGCTGCAGAGGCTGCTGCTACAGCAGCCGCTGAAGAGCCTGCCCCAGCAGAAGCGAAAAAAGAAGACAAAGCCGAATCACCTGACAAATGATCGAAGTCTGCCCCACTTGTTACAAATTTCTATTGTCAGTTTATGACAGGAAAAAAATGAAGGATGTCAAGCTCGCCGATGCAGACAAGACCTGTAAGAGCATCTACCACAAGAAATTAGTGGACTAGATTAATTTAGCGTGCCTGGGAGAGCGGGCATCGCAACAAGTGAGCAAATTTTGGCAGGATCAGATGGGCTATATCGCGAAAAATGCCCGGCGACTGAGCAGGCAGTTTTACTATTCGGTTCCATCTAGCATTTATACACTATAGCAGTCACATTGTCACCTGTCTGTCTGCGGAGGGCATCTTCCACAAGTTCTTGCGCCCCGGCACCTCCCAAGACGAGTTTTGCCAGCCTTTCAGCCTCGATCAAAGTGTCGTAATGGACTGGGTCCAGCAGACCATCAGAGCCTATGATTATTGCATCTTCCTTGCCGATGGCCAGCTCGTAGGTGTCCGGATATCTTCTCAGTACCTGTCCCATGGCATAGAAGCCGATGTCCCTTGTCATTTGAAGACCAAAGTCTTTCGATTTGTTGTAGATGTAACCGTCGATGAAGAGTCCGCCTCTCTCCTCGGCGGCCTTTCTTTCCT
>JBOGQL010000240.1:0-1666 GCA_050748985.1 Nitrososphaera sp.
AGCATCATCTCAAATCCTTCCCACATCATCTTCTGCCACAGGGCGATCATCTCGCCGAACGGCACCTGCGGTTTCTCCTCACCCATCCCAACCTCCTGCTTGCTCCCAGCCCCCCTGATGGGCATCATTCTAGAGGCATCTCTAGAGTTTGCCAATAGTCTGGGGCTTCCCTAATTAATTTCTCCAACCGTCAGGCAAGACCGCTTGAGGGTGCTGCCACAAGGGGCTAGCCTTCACCAGACCGTGGAAAAGCAATACGCCCTCCCGGGCCATGCTCCGCCCGAGAGGGCGTCTGAGTGGTGCCCCCTCGATGGTGTCAGGGAACTGAGCTGGAGTCTCAGGCTCGCGTAATTTGCAGGTCACCGATTACTCGCGTATTTCGGCAACGCCCACTTCAGCGAGAGCTTGCTTCCACCATGCAAAGGGCCTCGCGGACATCCTTTACTGTTTCCTCTCTAGTTACACGCACCGACTTCGGAGTCGGAGCATCGAAGAGAGTGCGTGCGTAGTCCGCCTTAATCGCCCAATTAACATTCTGCGGCAGAGCTCCCGTAGCAGACAGGAAGGCTTGCACACCCGCCGTCGAGCTAATAACGCCGACCACTCTCCCGTGTTCATTGATGAGTGGACCGCCAGAGTTTCCGGGCTGAACCGGAACCGACACCTGCAGAAGCCCTGCCTCACCTCCGGGGCCTGAGAGAGCGCTAATGGACCCCTCAGTGAATTTCGGCTCTTGGCCGAGCAGATCCGGCGCAGGATATCCCATCGTAAAGACCCGCTCGCCCACCCGAACAGACTCATCCGGAGCTAATGAAAGGTAATACGGCGTGCGGAGATCGATGCGCAGGATTGCAAGATCTTTCTTGGGGTTAAACGTCTGGAGCTTCGCCTCTGTGGTGGTTCCGTCTGCCAAGTGAACACGGATAGACTTCGAGTCTTTAACGACGTGGTACGCCGTCAACAGGGTCCCGTTCTGACTCACCGCGAAGCAAGTCCCATTGGTCGCTTTAGGTACAGGCCGAATCTCTGGAACGCCGGCAACTGCGTGCTTTTCAGGAGCTCCTTCGCCTTCTTTCGTTTTCTCTGCCGGCGGCGGCGGGACTGGTGCCTGATTTATGGCAATGATGCGGTCATCACGTCCATAGACGATCGAGATGCGGTGCGTACTGCCCGTAAACCCTTCGATGGGCGTGCCGACGAGCTCCCAGAGACCGAGAGTCAGAACATCCATAATGCCATGCCCAATAGCGCGCCCTGCGCTCGGCTCGTTGCCTAGTTCATACTCGTAGATGTCAGTGCGACCACGGGAGTCGTCACAGATGAAATGGGACTGCCCAGCTGCAACTCCGTCTCGCCGCGGGTTGACCCGACGCGGAACGCGCCCAAATTGGGGTCCTTCTTCCCGCTGAGCGCCATACCCACAGAGCAGCCCGACAGGGCTAAGGACAAACCAACGAGCACTGCCGTAATCACTTCTCGCTTGGTCATAATTGAATCCCTCCTGATCTAAAGCAAAACGCCCGCTCGGGCTGTGCTCCGTCCGAGCGGGCGTCTGGAATGCCTGCCACGCCGCACTAATTGACGCCCGCTCTCCATACTGTGTCAAGGCAAGGCTTTACTCTGGTTCCATGGAGGCTTACGATCGGTCGTGTTCTTTATCTTGACC
>JBOGQL010000241.1:0-5851 GCA_050748985.1 Nitrososphaera sp.
AGTGCCCTGTCGTAGTCGCGCCTGTCAAACGGCGGCGAATCGCCGAATTTTGTGAAAGCCGGATCCAGGAACCCGTCTATCTTTTCTATTTCCTTTGTTTTGGACAGCTGAAAATATTCAAAAATGATATGCCTTATTTTAGCAGAATCCGCAGTTGACAATTATTTTCATCCGTTACTGTCGGGCAAATCTTTATAAATTATATCCCTGCAAATTAATGAAAATGCCTCAGGCTGACGCGACATATGGGCAGAACATTCATTTTCTGGTTCTGCTGACACTTGCCTAGGGCAAGCTCTGCTCAGCGAGCAGGCGTTTGTGCGGGTGATTAGATTGGTGAACACTTACATTGGGTGAAATGACGGGCGCAGGAGCGCTCATACGTGCCCTTGAGAAGGAGGGCGTAGATGTAATCTTTGGGCTTCCCGGCGGAGCAAACCTTCCAATATACGACGCGCTCGTTGGAGCCAATTTGCGGCACGTTCTTGTTAGGCACGAGCAGTCCGCAGCCCACATGGCCGACGGCTATGCAAGGATAAAGCGAAAGTCTGGAGTTTGCTTTGCAACTTCAGGGCCAGGCGCAACGAATCTTATCACTGGTATTGCGACTGCCTATGCAGATTCTTCCCCGGTTGTTGCCGTAACTGGCCAGGTTCCGCTTGCGATGATAGGCAAGGATGCCTTCCAGGAAACAGACATTATTGGAATCGCAAACCCCTGCACAAAGTATTCGTTCCAGCCGAGAGCGGCGACTGAGATTCCGGAGGCTGTCAAGAAAGCCTTCTACATCGCAGAGAGCGGGAGACCCGGTCCCGTGCTTATCGATATCCCCAAGGACGTGCAGCAGGCGACCGCCGACGTAAAGTTTCCAGAACTTATCAAGGTAAGAGGATACAATCCGTCGATTGACGCCGACCTCTCCGACCTTGGGAAGGCGGTGGAATTGATCTTCAAGGCAGAACGACCAATAATCATGGCTGGCGGAGGCGTGATACTATCCGGGGCATTTTCCGAGCTCCAGACGCTCGCGGAGTTGATGATGATCCCGGTGGTCACTACCTTCAAAGGCAAGGGCGCGTTTCCCGAGAACCACCCGCTCGCGATGGGACCAATAGGCATGCACGGACACGCGGAGGCGAACAAGATGATCTTGGAGGCAGACTGCATAGTAGCAATCGGGGCCAGGTTTTCGGACAGGTCTGTAGGGCGCTTTGATGAATTCGGCAAGGGGATGAGCATCATACACATGGACATCGACCCGGCAGAGATCGGGAAGAACAAGTCGGTCGACGTTGCCATAGTGGGAGACGTGAAATCGTCTCTTCGCACCCTCATCAAGATGCTATCGAAGAAGGTAATAAAAAAGGACGCGGATACCCCCTGGCTCAAACGCAGAAAGGAACTCATCCAGTACTTCTCAGAAACGCTGAAGGATTATCCAAGGGAGATTACTGCCAAAAAGTCGTTGAAGAAGTTGCGGGAAGTGTTGCCTCCGGATGCGATAGTGACGACTGAAGTAGGACAGTGCCAGATGTGGGCCTCTTTGCATTTTGACGTGATATCGCCCGGGACGTTCTTCAGTTCCACGGGCCTTGGCACCATGGGGTTTGGGTTCCCTGCGTCTATCGGCGCCAAGGCGGCAAGGCCGCAGGTCCCCGTGGTGGACATCGCCGGCGACGGATCGTTCAACATGACCGAAAATTCACTCGCGGTCTCCGTGATAGAGAAGTTGCCTGTCATAGTATTTCTCATGAACAACTACATGCTGGGGATGGTGGCGCAGTGGCAACGAACTTTCTACAATAGGCGGTACAGCGGAGTGCAACAGCACAACTGTCCTGACTATGTCAAGATAGCAGACGCCTATGGCGCGCAGGGAATACGGGCAGAGTCGATGAAAGACTTGGAAAAAGCGATCAGGGCCGCGGTCAAGAGCGACGTAGCAACGGTGATTGACATCCCTATCGATCCCGATGAAGATGTATATCCATTCGTTGCCCCTGGGACCGGGCTCAAAGACATGATAACGGGGGCATAGAAGTGTCTGTAGCTTCGGGAACCCAGAGCTCCTGGTATATTGTAACTGCCCTTGTTGAGAACAAACCTGGAGTGCTCTTCAGGGTCACCAACCTCTTCAGGGCTCGCAGCTTCAACATCGAGAGCATAACGGTGGGTTCAACCGAACAGCAGGACCTTTCAAGAATGACGATTACCACGAACAGCGACGAAAAGACCCTTGACCAGCTCGTGAAACAACTGAGAAAATTGATAGACGTCGTTGAAGTAAAAGTGCTTGACACCGATAAGACTGTGTACAGGGAGCTTGCGCTGATAAAGATGAAAGCGGTCGACCCGACAACAAGAAGCGAAATAATTAACTATTCGACCATCTTTCGAGGGAATATCCTAGACATAGGCAAGGAGACAATCACAGTCGAAATAACTGGCACTCCAGACAAGATTGATGCGTTCAAGAGCCTGGTCGATCATTACGGTATAACGCAGCTAGCAAGGACCGGGGTTTCGGCCCTCCCGAGAGGTGTAGAAGTGTGACGTCAAGGGCAGCCAGAAAGTCAAACGACGGCAACGAAAACGTCCGGATTTTCGACACGACGCTCAGGGACGGCGAGCAGACACCGGGAGTCACGGTCACGCCGGAACAGAAAGTGCAGGTCGCCATAAAGCTGGATGAACTTGGAGTCGACGCGATTGAAGCCGGCTTCCCGATAGTTTCGCATGGTGAAATGCGCGCGATCAAGACGATAGTAAAGCAGGGGCTGCGGGCAGAAGTGTGTGGTCTTGCCCGCACCATGGAGGCCGACATCGATGCAGCCCTAGAATGCGACCTGAAGTACGTCCACACTTTCATCGCCACATCCGATATACATATGCGGTACAAGCTCAAGATGACGGGAGAGCAGGTTCTAGAAAAAGCTGTAAAGGCTGTCGAATATGCAAAAAAACATGGGGTCTTGGTGGAATTCTCCGCAGAAGACGCAACGAGATCCGACAGAGCCTTCTTGATCAAGGTCTTCAAGGCAGTCAGCGAGGCAGGGGCCGATAGGCTAGACATCCCTGACACGGTGGGCTACGCTACTCCGCAGTACGTCGCTGACTTGGTAACGGAAGTCAGAGATGCTACGAGGCTGCCGGTGAGCGTCCACTGCCACGATGACTTTGGCCTTGCGGTGGCGAACTCAATATCGGGGATCAATGCCGGTGCCGCATGCGCTCACGTCACTATAAACGGCCTTGGCGAACGAGCAGGAAACGCGTCGCTTGAGGAATTCGTTATGGCGCTCCAGTGCCTGTACACAAAAAAGCACAACATCAAGACCGAGCTCCTGTACGAGACGTCCAAGTACGTTTCAAACACGATGGGCATAATTGTGCAGCCGAACAAGGCCATAATAGGCGAGAATGCGTTTGGACACGAGTCTGGAATCCACACTCACGGCATAATAAATAACCCGCTCACTTATGAGCCGATCAGCCCTGAACTCGTTGGGAGAAAAAGGTGGCTTCAAGCAGGCAAGCACGCAGGCGCACACGGCATAAGGGCCATGCTCGAAGAGTTTGGGATAAAGCCCACAGATGACGAACTAAAGATCATAGTAGAGAAGCAGAAGGATATTGCTGACAAGGGCAAGCCAATAACCACGTCCGAGCTCCTGTCGATTTCAGGCGAAGTCATGAAAAACACAAAGTTTGAGGAAAAGTTCAAGCTCTATGACTTCCACATCGTTACAGGAATGAACCTCATTCCAACAGCCGTCGTCAGGCTCAATGCCGACGGCAAGGACCTCATCGCGTCCGAGATCGGCGTGGGACCAGTCGACGCGGCTCTGAAAGCGATACAAAAAATTTCTGGCGAAATGGCCAGCATCAAAATCAGGGAGTACAGGCTTGATTCTATATCGGGAGGATCGGACGCGCTTGCGGAAGTGACAATCAAGGTTGAGGACAAGAATGGCAACGTGGTGTCTTCGCGAAAGGCAGGCGAGGACATAGTCGTCGCCTCGGTCCAGGCGATGATGGATGCCATCAACAAAGTGCTCTTGAAAAAGGTGCTCTACTCTAGAAGCTAGGGTTGCTAAATCATGATGATCTAGTTGGCAACATACACCATTTCGCTCATAAGAGGCGACGGGATCGGCCCTGAGCAGACAGATTCTGCAAGGACAATCTTGGAAACGATAAGCGACAGGAGTTCGACAAAGCTCGCAATAGTCGAGGCTGATGCCGGAGATGCAGCGCTTGCAAAACACGGGAACGCGCTGCCAGAATTGTCGATCGAGACTATCAAGAAATCTGACGCATGCCTGAAAGGTCCTGTCGGAGAAAGCGCCGCAGATGTCATAATCGTTTTGCGGAGGATGTTTGACCTGTACGCAAATGTCCGGCCGGCCAAGTCATACCCGAACATTGGAGGCCTTTCACCAAGAGTTGACTTGGTCACGGTGCGCGAAAACACAGAGGATGTATATCTGGGCTGGGAGTTCAACGTCGACCAGAGCACTGTTGTTGCACTCAGAGTCACTTCTGAGAAGGCGAGTCGAAGGATCGCGGAATACGCTTTCAGGACTGCCACCTTGCGTAACGGCAAGCGCAGGGTAGTCGCAGTTCACAAAGCGAACGTTCTTCGGAAAGGCGACGGATTGTTCGCCGCCACGTGCAGGGATGTAGCGAAGAAATATCCCGGGATAGAGTACAGCGAGCAATACGTCGATGCCTGCTCAATGAACCTGATACGCAATCCCGAAGAATTCGACGTCATCGTCACTACAAACCTGTTCGGGGACATATTATCTGACGAGGCGGCACAGGTGGTAGGCGGCCTAGGGATGGGACCCGCTGCCAACATCGGTGAAAGGTTTGCGCTATTTGAGCCTGTGCACGGCGCTGCTTTTGATATCGCGGGCAAAAACTCGGCAAATCCATCGTCAATCTTGCTGTCGGTCAAGATGATGCTGGAATGGCTTGCCGACAAGCACGGTGACAGGAAAGCCGTGGCCGAGGGCAGGCGAATAGAAGACGCAATCATCAGTGTATTGAGGAAGAATAACAAGACAAAGGACATCGGAGGAACTCTTTCCACAACAGAATTTACCGGGCTCGTCGCTAAGGCGATGTACTAGCAGGCGGGGTACGGTTCGCGCGCCGATGTATTCCGCGTGAAGGCAACGAAGCCCGAACGCTTGCCTGAAACAGCCGAATCATCCTGTTCCTCGCGGGGCCCTTTTCTGCCACGCAATAAACATGAACACGAAAGGGATTGCCATGAGAGCCGTGGCGATGAGCACGGGCTGGAAGGCAGTCGGGTCCACTTCGATGCCGGCTACCTGCAAGAATGGTATCGGGAAGATCGTGAAGAGCCAGAACCCCACGAGTATCCCGATTATGAACAGATTCCTCTTCAGGACGGTGAGCAGGCTCAGCTTGTCTATCCTTCTTCTTTCGCAGTTGACACACTTTGTTGTTGAGTTGCTGCCAGGGGCGTCAGCTCGCGTGATGCAGGAAGTACAGACTTTATTCTCGCAGTAGTAGCATTTCCGTTCCGCGAATCTGGAACCGCAAATGCTGCACCTCTGCTGTCGCTGCTGATCATCCATACGCAGTTACGTGTGTGATCCGCTGCCAAACAATATTACTCTTGCCATTTAAAGCAAAATTTAAATTTGCTACCCTTAACAATTGGTGAGTGTTCAATACATTCCTACACTCCAGCAAACTTATGCGGGTTACGCCGCTAAGTTGATGCTAGAAGACGGTAGCATTTTTGACGGCATTGGCTTCGGTTATCCGTCGATGATAGCCGGCGAAGTCGTCTTCAATACTGGCATGGTTGGAT
>JBOGQL010000242.1:0-2655 GCA_050748985.1 Nitrososphaera sp.
CTGTAGCCGATTCGCCGGCTCGCCGATGAGGGCGGGGGCGTCGATGCCCTCGCCTTTTTCGCCGTGACACCGCGCGCAGTGCTTGAGATACACCGCTTGCCCGGCCGCCACCTGGCCATCTCCAGAGCCAGAGGCCGCATGTGACCATGAGATCGGGATGGGGACGAGCGGCGGCTCGCCCATCGCGTGAGCGGCGGCCACACCGACCGCCATGCACACGAGGAGCGCCCTCCTGAGGACCCAGGGTTCCCGCACCGCTATCACTCACAAAAGGGAGCCGCACCTGCGGTGTGTATTCGCCTCTACGTCACCGTGACCGGGTGGCGGATAACGGCCGAGAATTCGTAGCCCAGCTCGTTCCATCGGACCGTTTCGGGCTGGGCATTCCCCTTCTCATCCGTCGCCCGTGTCATCACCGTATACTCCCCTGGCTTGGCGTCCCACGCAAACTCCCAGCGCACCCCGGCTCGCGGCAGGTTGGGCTCTCGAAGCTCCGCAGCGGCCCAGGTCTTGCCGCCGTCTACGCTATATTCCACCTTGGCGATCTTCCCGTGGGGGGACCACGCGTATCCCCGGGTCAAGTGCTTGCCGGCGGACAAGGTGGCTGGCCACGGAAGGGCAATAGCACTCTTCAGGGTTTGTAAGGTCAGTATGGGACCCTTGGCAGGGGGTTTTTCGGGAAAATCCGGGCCGATCAGCACGTAGTCCTTGGTGTTCTTCTCGACAAAGACTGGCTCCTCCGAGACGAAGAGACGCCCCACCCATTTGATGTTCGCGATCCCTATCCATCCCGGGACGAGGACCCGCACGGGAAAGCCGTGGTCTGCGGGAAGGACATCCCCGTTCATGGCATAGACGAGGAGGGTGTCATCTTCCAGGGCCTTGGCGACCGACATGGGGCGCTCAATCTTGCGCGTATCAAGGCCGGTGGGCATGACGTCCACGGCGCTCCGCTTCAGCTTGGCCCTGTCCAGGATCTCCTTCAGGGGCACCCCTGTCCATTCGGCGACCCCGTAGGCTCCCAGCCGCCACTGGGTCCCCTTGGCCGGCTTTCCCAGGACCTCCTTGTGAAAGACCCGTCCGTTGCCCGCGCACTCGATGTAGCGGACGACCGACTGGGAGGGAAGACGCAGGATCTCTTCGTAGGTTAGCTCCAGAGGGTGCGCCACTCCCGGCCCTTCTACCTTGAGCCGCCAGGTCTTGACGTCGATGGTGGGCGACGGGTCGTGGTTGCGGATGAAGAACATGGCATTCGGCATCACGTAGCCACGGCCGTACATCGCCTCCCACCGCATCTCCTGATTCGTCCCATGGTGGATGAAGAGTTCTGACGGCGTCGGCTTCGCGTGAATCTGGGGCTTGGCAGGCTGGGCCTGTGCAGGAGAACCGCTCTGCGCCCCGGCCGCCCGCGGGCCAAGGGTCGCCAGAGCTGCCGCTCCCCCTCCCCCAGCCAGCAGCCTCAGGAAGCGGCGCCGCGACAGACCGGCCGCCTGTGCCCACCGCCATAGCTGCTCCGTCCGTCGCTCTGCCCAATAGGTGCGCTCATCCCGCAAATCCTCTCTCATGAATCTGCCCTCCCTTATGAAGCGTGTCCGGGGCCAAACATCCGGGGAGATGTCTTCCGACGTACGAAACCTACAGCGGAGCGCCGGCCACTTTGGCAGGTTTCCTCGCACGGGAGCAGGAAGGCTATCAGAGACACGCGATAACTGTCAAGCCAGGTCCGTGCCAATTTTCCACTCCCGCGGGCCAAAGTCGGTCAAGATGACATGCCCGGGCTGATTCCGACAGGCGTTTTCCTTGTCGTGGGGTGAAACCGGCTCATCTCCTTTGCCGTCTAACCGGAGGGAGGAGGATCTATGAAGGCTTGGCAGCCCAGGCCTTCCAGATTTTTCTTTGGAGACAGGTGGTTGGGCGGGCGAAAGTACAGGCTGTGGCACGACGATTGCTTTTACGGCGGTGAGGCTGCCCCTTGGACCCCCAACCGGTGGCCGAAAATGCTACGTGCGAGGGGCGAGATGCTCAGTACGGTGATCCTAGTTTTCTTGGCTGTGGGCTTCTTCTTGTTTGTCGCGAAGAACGAGTGAGTCCCCGGCCCATTCGGATCCGGACCCCTCACGCATAACCCCCGCCTTATCGTCGTCTTGAGCCACCCAGTGCCGTTCCAAGCTCTTGCACCCGTCCCACTCAGGAACGGGTTCTTGGCAATCGCACACTCGGTATTGTTTTCCTTTGTGTCTCCCGTGACGTGGAATACAATGCCGTGTGTCTCCGTTGTGAAGAGTCCTGGGCCTATCTCCACTTCAGAGCGGAGATCTAGCCCAGGTGCCATTCGAACAGTATCCGTCGCAGCCATGGGTGAGGCGGGGCACCTCACCCGGTGGGATCAAACGCTGAGCATCCCCGGGTCGATGACACCGGAACGGCGGAAAGGAGGGTCTGATGAGCGAGCAGAGGGACGGGGCCATTGAGGGGATACGAGTCGAAGAGGCCGTGCTGCAACGCTACGAGCGGGCGGCGCGGCAGGTCGAGGCCGGACTATGTGTCCCGGTCAGCTACGATCAATCCCTTTTAGAGGCCATCCCCGAGGAGATCATAGAGAGGGACTACGGGTGTGGAGATCCTTCACGATACGTCAGGACAGGCGAGACCGTC
>JBOGQL010000243.1:0-1524 GCA_050748985.1 Nitrososphaera sp.
CATCATGCCCTTGCTTTGCAGCTATCTCCTGCTCTTTCTTTCCTCCAAGGATCATGACCCCGACGGTTGCAAAGAGCACGGGCGGTGCCGCCTTTGCCACCACGTCGACTGTCACCCAGTTGCCAAATACATAGGTGAGCCATGGAACGTATTCATTATGAGTGTAACCGCTTACGCCAAACATCCCGATAATGTCGTAGCCCGATCCAATAGCAGCCAGGATCAGCGCGACCACGGCCAGGAACTGGACAATTGCAGGGATGTCGTGAGTGTATAACATGAGCTTGTTTTTCTGTTTGATATTTTTGTAGAGCCTCAGGAAATACGCCATCAATAAATGAACTATTCCTATCGCGACCGATACCTTCAGTATTTTTATGACCTGATCGAAGGTGAGCTCGGATACATTCAGCACTCCAATAATGCCATGGGCAGGGGCAAATATCGGGGCAAGGAAAGCCAGCTCGTCCAGGTGAAAGCCAAACATTTCGCCGGTTCCAAGCCCTGCAAGGCTGGCGGCAGCGCCGCTAGCGGCAACCAGGGTTCCCCACGTGCGAACAGAGCCGTTGCCCCTCTGTCTTAGAAGCATGCCGAGGCCAAAGAGCAGCAGCCCGTGGCCAAGGTCGGCAAACATCAGGCCGTAGAATAGCGGCCAGACAAATGCGATGATCGGAGTCGGGTCGATTTCGTCGTACCTGGGCAGCCCCTGGGTCTCGGTTATGACCTCAAAAGTGCGGGTATACGACTTGTTGCTCAACAGCGTGGGCAGAGCCTGCTGGGCATCTGCGTGCTGGACATAGTGCGTATCTTCAACTACCGACACATAGTCGCTCGTAAGCTTCTTGAACTTGTCCTCCATCTTGTCCGGAATGTAGCCCTGGATAAGTGCAAAGTTCCTTGTGCCGCCCGGCTTTCTCGTGATTTCCAAGACGTCCTTTGCCACCCTTGCGGCCTCGTGGAGCGACAGGATTTTTGAAAGCACCACCAGCTTTACCTTTTCAATTTTCTTGGCTATCTCTGCAGACTTTGCTTCAAGCTCCTTGACCTTTGCCTGCGCCTGGGAATACGCTGCGCTCGGATTCTGCGGCATGTTCGCAGGGATCTGAAGAGGGTGGACTCCAAAGCTCCTCATGACTTTGATCACCCTTTCAGAATCTTCGCTGGAGCCTATTACCACCATGGAGGACTTTTCCTCATTCAGCCTTCTTGTAAAGAGCGGCAGGTCGCCAATGCTCTTGCGGATTTCCACCTCGTCCTTGGTATCAATGACAAACATGTCTGCATAGAATTTTTTTAGACGAGATAGCGATGTCAGATCAAGGCTAAGGTTGGCAGCCATTTTCAATGCCGCTTCGACGTTGCCGTATTCTTCCAGCTGCTTGGCAGTCATGCTCTGCTCGGAGAGTATTTGCTTGGGCTCTTGCAGCAGCGCTATGCTCTTCTCTTCCAGGCCCGCAATGAAATCCTGGATATCGTCAATAAGATAATCGGTTTTGTCTTTTGGCGCCCCCTTGAACATCGTAG
>JBOGQL010000244.1:0-2541 GCA_050748985.1 Nitrososphaera sp.
CGTTAGCGAGAATGCCATCCTTCACAACTGCGGCGATTTCGGGATACTCAATGCAATCCAGATGGCACTGGCTGACATGCAGGTGCCTAGAGACCAGGTTACAATTTTCTCGGGGATTGGCTGCTCAGGCAAGACGCCTCACTTTATTCGAACGTACGGCATCCACACGCTCCACGGACGAGTCCTCCCGTTTGCGCAGGGGGCCAAGCTCGCAAAGCCCGAGCTCCACGTGATCGCGGTCGGAGGTGATGGCGACGGGCTCGGAATCGGAGCGGGCCACTTTGTTAGCGCTGGAAGGCGGAACGTCGACATGGCGTACATCATATTCAACAACGCCGTCTACGGCTTGACCAAGGGCCAGGCGGCGCCAACGTTAAAGCTGGGCATGAAAACCAAGTCGCTGCCGCAGCCAAACGTCAACAACTCGGTCAACCCGATAGCTCTTGCGCTCGTATCAGGGTTCACATTTCTGGCGCGTGGTTACTCGTACGATGTCAAACACCTCAAAGATCTGATCAAGAAGGCGGTGGCACACAAGGGCTTGGCGTTCGTGGACGTTTTGCAGCCGTGCCCGACGTACAACGACATCAATACTAGGGAATGGTTCCAAGGTCTTGACAACTTTGACAAGGAATCCGGCAAGGCAATGCCAAGGATGTACAAGCTGGAAGACACCGGCTACGACGGCGTGGTGCACGACCCCGCAGAGCTCGACGAAAAGATGGCTCAGGTTATTGCAAAATCGAACGAGTGGGGCGACAGGATACCGATCGGCGTTTTCTACCAGAACGAACACGTCCCAACATACCAAGAAAGAATCGTGGCGAGAATACCAAACTATCTTGAAAATTCACCGGCGTCGCAGGAAATCGCGGATGCGAATGGCAAGCCTAGCACAAACATCGACGCTCTGCTGAACGACCTGAGAGTAGACAAGTAGCATGGGAAAGCGGGCCCGGAGGGCTTCGATCCCACGACCTGCGGTTCCGAAGACCGCCGCGATATCCTGACTACGCTACGGGCCCCATAAGTTTCAATAGATGGGTCATATATCAAAGGTTCCGTTAAGATACCCGCACAATGGAGACTTCGCCTGCGTTGAATATCAGCGAATCGGCGCGATTTGCTGGAAATACCGAAACGGTAATGAACCCCCGGCATGATATTCTGAACACATGCTCCCGGCACTGCGCCAGATCTTTTGCGACCATACAGAGTCGTTTGCCTACCGCAAATATGACGACTACGCTTTCGAGGAGTTTAGCAGATGCGCAACGTGCGGCAAGACTCTTAAGCGCTTTTCAGGGTTTGACGAGGACATCAGGGGCTAGGCCTTGAACGTCTACGTGCTGGTTGTCACGTGGTTTGCGGGCGCGGCGGTGGCAGGTCTGGCCCTCCTAATTCCAGACTACTCTTACTACTTGGCAGTGGGCGTGGCTGGCTGGGTAACTATATGCGCAGCCACCGGGCTTATCGTATATGAAATAAAGCGAACACGGTCAGAGGATCGGAAAAAGAGCGAACTGGCATAGAAAGACCGAAAGCGCTAGCCCTTGCCGCCCTGCTCTTCTATCACTACAAGCGTCACAGTCGAAGTTATTCCTGGAACTTTGCGGATCTTGCTCGTGATCGTGTGGTTCATCTGCTCTGTGCTCTCCGACCTTACCTTGACAAATATGTCGTGAACGCCGTATGTCCCGCGTGCCTCCTTTACGTCGGGAAGCTTTGAAATTTCGCTGATGATCTTTTCTTCGGAGCCTAGAGTGCAGTTCACGAGAATGTATGCGGTTGGCATATGGCTCATGGATGTGAAAGTTGGTATTTAGTCTTTACCTTTTGGTGACGTTGCGCCTGTCCGGCTGGATGTAATATTCTATTAGCCTCCTGTCATAGCATTGGCTGCACAGCATGCCGGAAATATTCCACTCTGGCATCGGTCTGTATTTGAAAGAGTCAAGAATCGCGCCGCACATTGCGCACTTTGATTCTGCATCCAAGCCGGTCATCGCGATCTTGGCTAGCCTCGTAAATAAAAGCTATTCCAGATCTTTGGGCGTGTATAACGCGTGAGTCATGCAAAATGGGCAAATAAGCGCGAATGCCGCTCCTCCGTCAATATCTGTCGAAATTTCCTGCCGACCAGTGTCAACCGCGGGAGCCAGGAATTTTTTTGAGCAGCCCTTGCACCTGACGGATTTCTGGTCCACGCAACAGGCACTTTGCGCAGAAATATAAGGAATTAATATGGGGAAATAGACCATCGGAAGCGAATATGGGCAGGCCGGGGATAATCGCTTTTCCCGTTATCCTTGTACTTGGAGGGATCACTGCGTATCTGACAATCACGTCCTTTACCGATGCAACTCCGGAGGCAGGGATTGTGAAGTCCCCTTACTGGAAAGAGCTGTCGGTGTCTGCAGGAAACGACACTAGCGGCGGCGAGACCAAGGATCTGGACGAATCTCAATTTACGAAAATTGTTACTGTAAATATATTGGAAGGTTCTTCAGTTCAGGGCAGTCCCGACTACAACCCAGATTC
>JBOGQL010000245.1:0-3524 GCA_050748985.1 Nitrososphaera sp.
TCCGAGTCGCTGACGGGTTGACCGGGATGACATTGTAACCCTGGTCTATCAGATACTTTGGCACAAAATGCGCCGCCTTTCCTTCATGCCTTGACATCCCCACTACGGCGACGTTCTGCATTTCCAAGAATGTCCTCAGTTCCGCATCAGAGTGCGAATCTCTGTTCATATCTGTCTGAATAGATTCTCATCATGATGATTTAAACGCATTAGGAGCCGATCATTCCGGGTAGTTTGATAGGGGTCCGATACTGTTGAATAATTTTGATGCCGGGATCCGCAGAGACTGTGACGCTATCCAGCTGCACGTCTTCAGGAGGCGACATGGTCCGTGATTCGCCGGGTTGGAGCACTGGTATCGCGGGTGCCCTTTCGCTCCCATAGTCCACTAGCACGTTCGTAAGCGGAAGCCTGCCCGTGTTCTTCAGCACAACCCTTGTGTTCGTGAAGAGGGACTGCTCGTCCTTCATCGCATCAACGCTCAAGTCATAGTCCTTCGTGGGGATGGTCGATGCGACTATGGCGACTAGGGCAATACCTACGATTCCTGCCGCGATGGCTACGGCAAAAGCAATGCGCATCTGGGAAGGTGAGGGTGTTCAGAATATTTAAGGGATCTATTTACTCGCCCTTCATGTCAATTCGTGACTTAAACACAGGCCTGATACCAAGCGATGTATAGTTTCCCGTAGAACACGTGAAGCAGAGCTCCTCCTCAGGCATGCCTATTGCCCTTGCGAGGTTTGCGGTGTCGTTGTACGCAACATTATCGGCCTCTATTACCTTTGCTACTCGCATTCCTATCGTAAAGTTTGATTGCTCTGTTGCCCCGTGCTGATACGCAATCAATTCTTCCTGCGAGGGAAAGTCAATTCCTGCGTAGCAGGGGTAGCGTATCGGGGGATACGTTACGACGAGGCTGATTTTTCTTGCGCCGACTCTTCGGAGAGTCTTGACTATTTCTGCAGAGCTGGTGCCCCTGACAATGCTGTCATCCACAATCACCACATGCCTGCCTTCGATGACTTCCCGAATAGGAATTATCCCCTTGTTGATTTCCACCCTGCTGTTCTGGTACGGCTCGATAAAGCTCCGCATCGAACCCTTCTTGCTGTACCTGTCCTTCAATAGTCCTTCCTCAAAGGGAAGCCCGAGCTCCTGGGCATAGCCCAGCGCCGCGGGGCGGGCCGAATCCGGCACTGGCACCACCACATCCGCGTCGGCGATTGGAAATTTTTTGGCGAGGTACTGGCCGATTCTCTTCCTGGCCGCATAAACGTTGATGCCTTCCATCACGCTGGAAGGGTGGGCAAAGTAAGTGTACTCAAACGCGCAGTGAGCGTGTGGAGATTCATTAGCGAACTGCTGCGAATCTATGCCGCTGTTGCTCATCTTCACCAGCTCTCCAGGTTCGACGTCGCGCATCAGCTGGGCGCCGACGGCTGACAGGGCGCACGATTCCGATGCGACCATGTACGTGTTGGTCTCCCTGTGGTGACCGAGAACTAGGGGCCGAAACCCCCTAGTATCTCTTGCAGCGTATACATAGCCCGCGTCAGTCAGTAACGTAAAGCAAAACGAGCCGACCATCTCCGTTTTTAGAATTTGCATGGCATTCGTCATGTTATCCAGTTTGTTTTCCAGGTGCATCACGAGCCGCTGAGCCGCCACGAGAGTGTCGCTCATTGTCTGCGGAGTGAAGGTGCACCCGCCGACCAGACCTGACAGCTCTTCAACATTGGCTATCGTCCCATTATGTGCGACGCAGAGGTCTTTTACTTTGAGAGGCTGTGCGTTTTCAAGAGTGCTCTTGCCCAGTGTCGAATATCGCACGTGACCTATGGCGGCGTTTGACTTGTAGCTCTTCACAATTTTCTGAAAGTCGCCGGCAGAAGCAGAAACGAGCCCCAGCTGCCTGTACGGCTTTTTGCCCGGAACAGCAAGGCCCCAAGCCTCCTGTCCTCTGTGCTGCAGTGCGCGCAGGGAATCGATAACGAACGGAATGACATTGTGGTCGTCAAGGGAGTATATGCCAACGACTCCACAGTTTTCATGCACCAATTTCTCTACCACCAGCGTTATCCTGAGCATCAACGATGCATGCTTTCAGTATGGAATTCGAAGACAAACTTGAAGACCGGTACTAGGGTTACCATCATGATCTAAAAAACATATCTTAGTCACTCCATCGTCCTCTCTAGCGAATAATAGCTCTTCTCGACGTTCTTTAGCGGCAACTTTGCCACTATCGTCCGGTTATTCGAGAAATCGACCGTGCTGCCCCCGACGACGCCGACCTGCGCAAATGTCACTCCTTCAGAAGTAAGCAACGAGCGAACACTATCTGGATGCTTCGTGCCCACTATATAGCGCGAATGGGATTCAGAGAACAAAAGGTCATCGAGCCTCTGACATGAGTGCGGAAGCGATCCAAGGTCTACTCTAAATCCTGTTCCCCCGCTCACAGCCATTTCGGCAAGTGCAATGGCCAGTCCGCCCTTTGAACAGTCGTGGGCGGAGCTCACGAGCCTGTTGCGTATGAGCTTCAGGATAACATGGCCGTTACGTTTGTCTGTCTGCATGTCGAGCTTTGGGACCGGGCCGCCGGTAAGCCTGTGGATGTATTCATAGTATTCCGACCCGCCGAGCTCGTCATATGTGTGACCAATGACAAAGAGGGAATCACCGTGGGTCAGCGCTAGTCCTGTGACCGATGAAGAATTTTCAATCAAGCCCAGTGTCCCTATAACGGGGGATGGCTTGATAGGACCCTTGGCGGTTTCATTGTAAAAGCTCACCTTTCCGCCGACCACGGGTATTTCCATGAATCCGCAATAGTCAACGATCGCGTTGACCGACTGCACAAAAGTCCAGAACACCTCGGGATCTTCCGGATTGGCAAATTGCAGGTGGTCGACGATTCCGATGGGTTCTGCCCCAGTACAAATCACGTTTCTGCGTCCCTCTGAGAGGCAGCCAAGAGTACCTTGGTAAGGATCGCAGTAGCAATGTTTAGAGTTGCCATCGAGCTTGATCGAAACGAATCTATCATCAGTGTCCAAGCGTAGCACAGCAGCATCGCCCAGTCCCGGCCTGAGTACGGTACGTATCCCGACTTCGTGGTCGTACTGCTGATAGACCCATCGCTTGCTTGCTATCGTTGGATCCTCCAATAGGGCAAGCATGACCTTGCCCAGGTCTGTTGGCAGTGCCGGCTTTCGGAGGGATTTCAGGTTGTCGATATACTTCGGGCGCCGGGCATTCCTTTCTGCCAGGGGCGCGTGAGCGATAAGGCGCGCAGGCATCTGTGCAACAATGGCTCCGCCGTTGCGCACTACCAAGTACTGGTGTCCTTCCACTGCACCAAGTATGGAATACGGGATTTCGTACTTTTGAAGGATCGATTGAAGCTGGGGCAATCTTGATTTATCGGTAACAAAGAGCATCCTCTCCTGTGATTCTGATATCATGAGTTCAGCTGCGCTCATGCCACTCTCCCTTGCATGTAATCCTGAAAGCTCGAC
>JBOGQL010000246.1:0-3965 GCA_050748985.1 Nitrososphaera sp.
GTTCATCGTCTGGAATTTCTTGATGCGCCTGTCCTTCCAGGCCCTGTAAACAAGGACAATAACCACTGACAGAAGGAATGACGATACTGGCAGGTATACTGTAAACATCATGACGATAGACTGCTCATTCCTGGCTGTTGCTTGGTTTGCCAGCAACGAAGCGTCGTCAACAATGGATAACAGCATGTCATTTGCCCGAATCACGCATTCGTCGTAGGAAGCACAGCTCGAAGAATCGTTATTCTCTGCTCGTTGCAGCAGGTCTATCGCGACATTGAATCTCTCAACCAGACCAGATACGTCTGCCCCGGCCTGTTCGGCGTTTTTGATGCTTCTCAATGCTTGGGCCGTTGTCGCCTCCACAAAGTCAGAGCGGACGCCGTCTGTTTGAACAGGCGCTGTAGTGCTGGTGACATTAGAGGCTATCAGCAGGTTTACCATGAATAGAACTAGCGCACTAATCATCATGTTGGTCCTACTTTGTGACGAGAGTTACGACATTGACCAGGCCTATAGCAATTAGGGCAACTACAAATGCCATTGCGGCCAGTCTGAGCTTTCTCAAATCGAGCATCACGTTCAACCTTCCGTAGTGGGGTGATATTACCTCAGACACAAGCAGAACGACAATTGAGCATGCTGCAGTAAGCAGGCCAATGTCCCAGAGAGAAGCATCGAATGTCATTTCGAGCGCTGAAGCGTTCTATAGGTCGTGCTGATCGTATTTTCGATTTCATTCGCCCTGCTTTCCATGATCGAAACTGGCTTGCCTGTAACCTTGCTTATTATCAGCCCGAGCGCTGAGCAGAGCGGGCAGCCGAAATGATCGCCTATCAGGGTTTCCTTGCTTACTGTTCTGCAAACCCTGGCGGCGGTTTCACCTGTAATCTTTATGCGAATCAATTCGGGAGGTTCTTCTATCGCAACGCTATCAACGAGCCGGAGGTTATTCACCAGCAGCTTCGGCAGGTTCTCCCTGAGGTATGCCATGTCGACTGTTGTCAGATTGCTGTCGAGCTCCTTTTCGATTAGCTCTACGAGACCCTGGCTGGGCGCCACCATGAAAATGCCCTTCGGATCTTCATACATCACCTTCTCTTCTGCGAGCTGCTCATCGCTGGGAAGGTTTCCCATGGGGACATTATCGTATGGGATAAACACATAGCCCTGAGCGAGTCCTTTCAAGATCCTCGGATGGACGAAAATGGTCTTGCCTCTATAATTCATGTTTACAAGAAGCCTGTCAATTGACTTTATCATCGATACGGAAAGGCCACTCAGCACTTTTTCTGGGACGTATCTGGAAGGGGATATGTAGAGAAGGATAACTCCCCAGAACACGAGCCCGAGCCCGGCAAGGGTCAAGATCACCGAGCTTGCGAAGTATGACAGTACCAGGGATAGCCCGCCCGCGCCGATTAGCCCCAGGCCGACGGACATTGTGCTCATGAATTGAAGGTGCCATAGCCTCCGTTTCAGTCTAGAATTCTCTGTCTGCAAATCCTTGAGGCTCGTGACGGACTGGGTTTTGTCGCCAGACTGGAAGGAAGAGCTATCTGTCAATTGTTGAAGACTCCATAGAGTATCCGAATTCTCAAAGGTTTTCGCTCAGGCGAGATTGCCGCGCCATCACCGGCCTGCCAACGCTAAGGCTGTTCAGCCTGCGACTTATCCTCAGCTCCGATCTTCTCATCACCAGCGACACCACGCCCACGCTCATTGACTGAATTGCCACAAGGAGCATCGACAGTCCGACAAAGAACCAGGAATTAGACATGTCATCGCCGGCTAGCCATTGCAGGAATGACATCGCGAGGAAAATCGCGGCAGGTATCAGCAGCATGCTGCCAAGCATCGAGTAAAAGACGCCAGGGTTGTATGATCTTGCGAGGCCGAAAATGCTTCTTATGATCCTAAATCCGCTCTTCCAGGTGGAGAGTTTTTGCCTGCCCAGACGCGGTCTGTAATTTATGGGGACTTCGGTTATCTTGCCAGAAGTGGCGACCTGCGCTGCTATCTCAACCTCGGCATCAAATCCTCCCGTGGAGAGATCGATATCACGCACCATGTCTGTCCTGAGGAGATAAAGGCCAGAGCAAACATCAGAGAGGCCCGTATTCATCAATAAGTTGAACAGTCTGGTGATCAGACCGTTTCCGAGCTTGTGCAGGCCGGTCATGCTTTTCCGCTCGGTTGGCACCCTTGCTCCGATTATTTCATCGTAGTGCTGCATGTGCTGCAAAAGCCTTCCTATCGAGGAAGCGTCATAGGTAAAGTCCCCATCTATTACAAGTATGAATGGCGTTTCAGTCTGGTCTATTGCCGTCTTGAGCGCTCCGGTCTTGCCCCTCCCGGACTGGAACAGTATTGAAGCACCCAGTTTCTTGGCGATCTCCACGGTCTTGTCGCGAGAGTACCCGTCAACGACCAGGATATTCCGAAGTCCTACCGAGTGAAGCTCTTCTATCACTCTGGCGATCCCTTCCTCCTCGTTGAGGGTCGGAACGACTACGGTGACCATGGAATCCATATCGAGTTTTGGCTTGCCCGGCTTTTCCTCTAGCATACCTTGGCTTCATCCCTGCAGATCATGTCCAGCAGCAACCTTCGCTTTTCAGTAAAATCGTTTTCAAGGCTCACAACATCAAAGAATCTCCTCAGGTATTCTACGCCCTTGGAAGTGGCCACAAACTTGCCGTTTGAGTCATAATACAGAAATCCCATGTCGATGGCAAAGTCAATATGCTTCTTTGCCTGCTTGAAATTCAGAAAGTTTTCGTTCATGATTCTGGTGCGCGACGCGCCCTGCCTGGCACTGTTAACTATTAGTGCGACGATTTCTTCCTTTGCGCGCCTTTTTCGATTTTGGAATGAAGGTTTCATTTTTTCATCAATCCTATTTCATGCCGGAGCGCGCGATTAGCATGCTGCTTCCGGTCATCGATTTGTTCGGCACAGAAGAATAGACGAGACCCATGTACCTTATGTACTTCACGTCGTGCATCCACTCCAGTGCCTCCTTGTTTCCATAGGAATATGCCTTCATTGCGACTGCTGCAGCGATCGGCCTGCCTATGGCGTCCAATCGATTCAGGAAATAGTTCCTGATGGCAAAAAGCAATTTGCCCATGATCCTCGCGATCACGGTCGCCAGCGTTGCGTTTTTTACTATTTTCACATGTCTTTGTATTAGGCTTGCCAGGACCCTATCTTCCAGCGTCAGTGTCTGGAACCATATCCCCCTCCTCAAGGCCCTTCTTCTCAGCACTATTAGAATATCTATGAGGTTCCCTGAAGATCTTGGAACGAGCAGAGGCATGTTTCAACGGTAAATCCCGAGATATCGTTATTAGGCTTGTGTCAATGGAACTAGTGACGGGATAATAAGTAACTTCAGTTACCTAACTAAGTTAAGCATCTAATCGACCCGGTTATTTTGTAAGCAAGGCTTCAAAAAAAACCAAATTGAAGTCATCCCGTCAGGAATTCCACTTCCTTGCGGCAGGAATTCCGATCTTTCCAAACGTTTAAGAGTTTCAGAACGTCTTAGGAAATAATGCCTTGTTGTTATTGGGTCATGCCTGCTGGGCATATGTGACTGCCAGGCTTGTATCCCGTCCGCTTGGTGTCAGAGCCAATATTTACCTGCTATTGATCCTGGGGATACTGCCGGATATCGATCTGATCTTCGGATCTCTTGGCGTGCAGCACCGAACCCTTACGCATAGCATTGTATTCTGGTCGATTCTGTTCGTGCCATTTTTCGTAAAGTATAGGACCACTTCGATCCCTTATTTTGTTGCCCTGATTCAACATATATTGATAGGGGACCTGATCGTCGGCAAGACCAGCATTCTCTGGCCTATCGCGGACTTGAAAATTGGTCTGGGATTGACTATACTATCACCCGTCAACTTGGTACTAGAAGGAGCAGGGCTGGCAATATTTGCGGCGCTGATCTTCGG
>JBOGQL010000247.1:0-1518 GCA_050748985.1 Nitrososphaera sp.
GAAAATGCATCCTTCCCCAAGCGAAACTGGGAGGTAGTGAGCAAGTCAGTGGAAGATCTGATTTCGATTCGCGCATATATGGCTAGTGCTTTCCAGCGCGAGCCAAACAATAGACCTGTGAACAGTAACGAACCCGTGTTCATTTCTTTCTGTAAGTTGCCAGGCTGGCGAGACTGACGACAGCAAATCTTTTCTCCAACCAATGCGCTATAAGACCATGGCAAAGCTTGAAGTTCCGAGGGTGAGCAAGGGAGAATTCCTGGATTTTCTCGAAAACGAGGCTCACATTCGCATCGACAGCTATATTGAGAATGCCGTCGAGGTTGCAGAGGAAGTTCATTCGGGCTTGATGCGCGAGGACGGTACTTCTCCATTCCTTGAAACGCACACATGGCCTGTCACGATCGACGTTGCGAATCACTACCGTGATGTGGCGAGAAACATCACCAGCGTCGAAATCGCTGCTGCGATATTGCACGATGTGATGGAGGACGACGAACGCATCCTGAACCTTTATGAATCAAAATCGTACGGGTTCGATGCCTACCTTGAATACAGGTTTGGAGGCAAGATCCGCGACATCGCAACTGAACTGAAAATTAGGCCCCTAGATAATTATCCGGGCAAGAACGATGCGGAGCGGGCTCTGGCTCGCTTTCAAGAGTACTGCGACATTCTTCATGGAGCTGAATACGATATCAAAGTCATAAAACTGGCTGACAGGCTGAACAACATGGCATTCATACGCAAGGTGCCTGGGCACGATAAGATAAGGCGCTACACCCGCGAAGCCGAGGACTTTTACATCGCGTACACGATGATGCCTCCCAAAATGCCGGAATTCTATAACAGAATGAGAAATGCCTACGAACAGCTGCGGTCGATGCCAGTGCGTGAAGCCATTACTGCTCAACAACATTCATAAATAAACCATTCAAAGGTAGTAAAAGGAGTTATAAGGGAAAGCTCTTGTCGAGCCAAAGCTTGAGCGCTGCGGTCATTGTTAAATTGGAACCTGATTTTTCTGAGGGAAATGTGAGCTACAATACCGACGGAACCCTTAACAGGGCCGAAACAAAGAGCATTCTCGGCCCCCACAGCGCGATCGCTTGCGCCGCGGCTTTCTATGCTAGGGTGAAGTGCGGGGCGCGGGTCGTGGTAACAACGATGGGGCCGCCTGTTGCTGACGCGGCCCTGCAGCAGGCGCAGCTGATTAGCGATGCTGACGAGCTGCACCTCTATAGTGACAGGATCTTTGCAGGTGCAGACACTCTCGCTACGGCTGAAGTGCTAAGGACCGGGATCTCCAAGGTGGAGGGCGGTACGGTTGACATCGTCTTCTCCGGCCACCGCGCATCTGACGGCGAAACGGGTCAGACAGGTCCGCAGACGGCCTGGAAACTTGGCTTCACGTTCCTTGGTAATGTAGTGGATTACGACATCGATACGGAAAACAGGACTGTGCGGGCAAGGCGACTGATCTCTCTCCAGGGCTTTTACGACATAATAGAAGAGGTC
>JBOGQL010000248.1:0-4058 GCA_050748985.1 Nitrososphaera sp.
AACCTCTTCCTCTTGTCATCCGGAAGAAGGTCGAGATCCTTCCTATTCCAGTTAGTATTATTATCGAAACAATCCTTCAAGAAATGTGTTGTAGACGAGGATCTGTTTAGATAGGCTAGCCTGACGATCCAGGAAAATAAGGATTCATCCTTGCATGGAGGCGGATGCTCAGGCAATCCCAATCAAACTAACCTCAGCCACCGCTTGGGATTTCCCTAATGATATTTCAGATCGGCGTACTGCAAGAATTGACCTTTAGTAGTCAAAAAGAGATACTTCAATTACAGATTAGCTACCAAGAATCAAGTGACTGGGGCTAATAGCTGGACGCCAATAATACCATACCTATCGATGACATATCGAATGGCACACCAATGACACCTTGTATGGCAAATTTGTACGCGCTGACAAGTAAGTGGCAGTAACGCCAGGATGGATGGCAATCTACATGAAAATCGACACCCAATAACGTAGTGGGACCAGTGGGATTTGAACCCACGATCTCCAGCGCCCCAGGTTCGTCGGCTGTTTCGCAGCCTCTGACATCCTAGACCAAGCTAGACTATGGCCCCTCAGCATCTGACATTTTGAAACTACTTTTAAACTTACAGAATGTTCATTTTTCCTTGGTAAATTCTATCTCGACGTTCTTGCTCTTGATGTCCATCGTATACGATTCGTAGTCGTTGACTGGTATTACGTCGAGGCTGATGTTGTTGCAGATGGGGCAGGCGATAAAGCCGCGAGAGCCTTTTAGCAGCGACGCTGCCCAAAGGCAGCTGTTGCATATCACTAGGTCGCGGTGTTCTTCGCCTGACATCGCGTCGTATTCAGCGGCTGCGCAATAAAAATCTAGACGGCCTTCATCCTGCCAAAGGAATATGCGCCGAAAAGTCCAAGGGCGGCGGTGTAGCCTGCCAGAACGGCAAGGTCGATCTCTATCGAATTGCTACCGGTGCCGAGAAGCGAATTGCGGAGCGCGTCCACTCCGTACGTAGCCGGGTCGGCCGTGGTCAGCACCGACAGCCAGGCCGGAAGGTTGTCAAGCGGGAACAGCGCCCCGCTGAGAAAGAACAGTGGAAACACTACAAAGCTGACGATCATCTGGAATCCTTCGAGGCTGTACATGTAGCTGCCAAGCGCCAGGCCAAGCGAAGTCAGCCCGAAAGACATGAGCAGTATTATCGCCACAGCCTGGAGGAGCGACAGCGGCGTGTACCCGATGCCTATCGCGGCGCCTATCGCAAGAAGTATCGCGCACTGTATCAGAGAGTTGGTCATGCCTCCCAGGGTCTTGCCCACAAACACCGAGCTGCGGCTCACCGGCGCCACCATGACGCTTTTCAAAAAGTCAAACTTTCTGTCCCAGATTATGTACGAGCCGTAAAACACTGAAGAGAATATGATAGACATGCTGACAATCCCGGGGAAGATAAACAGCTGGTAGTCTACTCCGGGGATCGTCGAGGGGTTTGCGGCGCCGATGCCCGCCCCGATCGCAAAGAGCCACAGGATCGGCGTAAACGTGGAGGCGACAAGCCTGCTCCGCTCCCTGAGAAACACCTTGAACTCCCGGAGCCATATCGCGTAAACCTTCGCCAGGTGGTCTTCTGCGCTAATCGTACTTTGCATATTTCTCCATAAAGCCCCCTTCCGGCTCTTCCTTGATATTTCGCCCTGTAAGCTGTATGAACACGTCATTCAGGGTAGGGCTGGCAAATTCTGCAGACTCGGCCTCCAGATGCTGCAGCAGGACTGGCAGGGCCTGCTTGGCGTTATCCACGGACAGCACCACAAAACCATCGCTATGCTCCACCTTGTGAACAAAACTGAACTTCCTTATCTTGTCCAGGTCTTTTGTTCTCGTCTTGATACGTATGATGTCGCCTCCGAGCCCCGCCTTGAGGTTGGCCGGTGTGTCAAGTGCGACCACTCTGCCTTTGTCTATGATAGCGATCCTGTCGCAGAGCATGTCTGCCTCTTCCATATAGTGCGTCGTCAGAATGATCGTAACATTCTCCTCCTTGACGAGCTGCCTCACGTACTTCCACATCGTTTCCCTGCTTGCCGGATCCAGCCCAAGCGTGGGCTCGTCAAGAAACATGACCTTTGGCTTGTGCAGCAGTCCGCGAGCTATCTCGAGGCGCCGGCGCATGCCGCCAGAGTAAGTCTTGACCTGGTCGTCCTTTCTTTCGGCTAGACCAACGAGCTCGAGCACCTCTTCTATCCTCTTCTTTCTTGCATGCCGTGGAACGCTGTACAGCATCGCATGCAGCTGCAGGTTTTCAAAACCTGTCAGCATGTCGTCGCTGCTCGGGGCCTGAAACACGATCCCAATGCTTGCGCGCACTTTTGCCGGCTGGTTGACAATATCGAAGCCGTTCACCGTAGCCGTGCCGGCCGTGGGCTTTAGCAGCGTCGCCAGCATGTGAATGGTGGTTGTCTTGCCGGCCCCATTGGCGCCGAGAAGCCCGAAAATTTCATTTTCGTTAATGTCAAGGGTTAGACTGTCAACCGCGGTCAGGCTGCCATATTTCTTGACAAGGCCTCTTATCTTTATCATGAACCGGACATTGATTGGAGAACGATTCGGGGTATTATGCCTTGAGTCAATAACAAAAAATTGTAAGAGTAAAAATTACTTGCCTATCCTGAACATCTTGGTTCCGCACACGGTGCAGATTCCCTGGGTAGCCGGCTTGCCGTTCTTCATCGTAATCTTTTTCTCGTCCTTCATGTTTCTTTTGGCTTTGCACTTGACACAATACGCTTCCATGGAGCCCGTATACCGGTGGGGGTAAAAGAAGCTTTCCCATTCGTTTATGCCTAAAGCTCTGGAACCAGCCAGTCAATAAGCGGGTCTAGCTCTTCGCAGCTTATGGTGACGCGTATAGGCCCTAGAGGCGACTCCTGGTCGTGCTCTATCACGGCGGCTATGCCCGCGGATGCGGCCTGCTTGTTGAGCAGGAACCAGGTGCTCTCCCCTGCGCGGTTGTCAAGGAGCATCCTCCTCAATACTCCCATTGCCGATCTCGAGCGAACCTGCTCATATATGACCGAGAGTGACTCCGTGCCTCCTGCTCTGCCCACGATCCTGCTGCCGTAGCGGAACTCTGGGGAGCACCTGTCGATGACTCTGGTGATCGCGTCGATCACTTTTTGCGGATCTTCCGACGGGTTGACCGGCGCTTCGACCTTTAGCTCTACCGGTGAGCCGATGTTTGGACTCTTCAACCCTCTCCGCCCGTCTCTTTTAGCCACTCTTCTACAATATCGCACGCTCTTTCATTCAGCTGCATAAGGGTCAGCTCATTGTTTGATATCGTTTCATCGGCCATCGCGATTGCATCGCTTATCCCAACTGAGAGCTCGCGCTTGTCACGGCCTGCGAACTCGGTGCTGCTGGCCGGAGCATCTGACCTTCCTCTCACTTTGAGATGTTGAAAGCGCGTTTCCTGGGAAGCATGGATCGCCAGAAGTTTTACATTGCCCACGTTCTTCAGCACATCGACTTCGTGAATGCTGCGAATTCCGTCAATGACGATGTTGCCGCGGCTTCCATCCCTTTCCAGCTTTTTCAGGACCAGGTGCGCGACCCCGCCCTGCCCGAGATCCTGCCGGAGCTTCAGCATCAGCTTGCCAAGGTTCTCGTCTGTCGGCTCAAGCCCCTGCAGCCGTGCCTCCTCCCTCACGGCGTCACCCATGACTACCAGTGCAAAGCCCTTTTCTTTCAAAAACGATGCCACGGTGGATTTTCCGGCACCGGGCATGCCCGTAAGGCATACGATGAGACGCTTCCCCAACTTACTCTGCCGATAGATCCCAGTATGTTGCGTCTCTGAACTCTTCTTTCGGCTTGCCAAGGGCCTTCCACTCTTTGAACGACTTTGGGTAAAGCTTGACGTTTTGAAAGCCTGCCAGCTTCAACGCATAGAATGTCAGGCCTGATAGTGTGCCGACGCTTCCGCAATACGTAATGATTTCTGCATCGTTTGATATCCCGCGGTTTTCGATCATCCTCCTGAGTTCATCGGCCTTTCTCAGTATGCTACCGTTAG
>JBOGQL010000249.1:0-1584 GCA_050748985.1 Nitrososphaera sp.
CTCAAAAACTTAGCGCTTCGGACCGATGAATGGTCCGGAAAGTCCCCAATTCTGGACCGATGGTTCGCGAGATTGACAGCCCACAGGCCCAACTGTACTTTTCTTGTCGACGAAAAAGGGCGGTTAGTTTTCCTAGCGCGGCCTCTGGCCGCAACCAATGCTTTCCCTCACAATCCTGGGCTGGGATAGGAATCGATAGCTATAGTGGACCCTGAGACAGTGGTTGAGATAGAGTCACTGAATCGACGGGGGAAAGATGAAGCGTAAAAGGTACGGCAACGAATCCAAGGCCAAGGTAGCAGGAGAGCGACGGGCGGGGGAGTATGAAGCCGAACGGGATCAATCTACCGGCAGATTGGGCGGCTGCAGGTGGCGGTGGGCTGGCTTAAAAAAAGACCGGATATCTCGGATGAAGGTGGAGGAGAAACGGCCCCATCAGTCTCTGGGTCCAAGGACGCCTGCCGAGGTGTATGGAGGGAGCGTCAAGTGCTTTACTGGCGGCTTGAACCCCAAGGGCCTGTGGACTTGTGGACGAGTCCTTCGGACCGGCCCGAGCCCTACGGGCCGTGTGGTAAACCTGCTGGACAACTGCACGCAGTTGCCCACAGGTTTACCACACTCTCGGGCCTCTCGCCCACAGGGTCCACCGGCCCAGCAACAAGCAATTTATCAACTGTCTTGACTAAGGGGTCCACTTCCATCATGACCATCGGGAGGGACGGAGCAATGCAAGCGTTTATCCGCAAGCACGAAGCTCGCATTCACGGTGTACGTTCCTGTTTCGACCGCATGCTGTTTCGCGGCTACCTTCCCATCATGTCTGGCTGGGCGATGGCCCAGTTCCTCGATGGTCTCGATGTGAATGGCAGCAGCCTCAAGCCGTTCTTGTTACAGAACTCCGAACGCGTGAAGGACCACGCCATCGCCATGGCCAAAAAGTACGAGCGACCGTTTCAATATCTCGCGTCCCATATCCGAAAGGAGGACACGGCTCGACAACTGGCGGAGCGCGATGGAATCGAGGAGGGGTTGGTGTGTATCTTCTCCATCCTCGAGCCCTGCCGCACTTTCTCCTTCCGCTTCCAGAAAGGGGGTCTCTTCGTTCAGTCCGCTCGGCGCAAGTGTTTGCCCCTCTATTTCTACTTCATGGATCGGAACTTCGGTCTCATCCATGTGCGTCTTCAGATCTGGTTTCCCATGCAGATCCAGGTCTATCTCAATGGGCACGAGTGGCTCGCTCGGAAGCTCTCGGCCAATCACGTGCGCTATACCACGCACGACAACGTCTTTCTCTGGATCGAGGACATGGCCAAAGCGCAGAGGTTCGCCGATCGCTTTGCGAGCCTGAATTGGCCCGTGATCCTGAACAAGTATGCCAAGCGGGTCAATCCGCAGATGCGGGATATCCTCCGCGACTGCCCTGACTCATGGGTGAGCGCTTAAAGCGAATACTCGACCGACATCCTATTCAAGACGGGCGTAACCGGTCGGGCGCGCCTGTAATTGGTTGAACATGGTTGATTTATTTTTTGTCGAGAGGAAGATGGGCCCCGTGCATTAACCGCACATTCATCACGACTGAGT
>JBOGQL010000250.1:0-2543 GCA_050748985.1 Nitrososphaera sp.
GGGAGATTGTCCAGAACATTCTTTAACCCTAATTTGCTAGCGGAATCCAGCTGGGCATAAAAGTCTTCGATGCTGAAAGTGCCCTTCATTATTCTCTTGGCCTGGTTTTCGTCAGTCTGGGCCTCGAGACTCCTTGCCATCTCTAGTAGCGCCTTTATGTCGCCCATGCCGAGCAGCCTGCCCACGAACCGCGTGGGCGAAAACTGCTCAAGGTCGTCGAGCCGCTCGCCGGTTCCGATAAACATGACCTTGGCGCCAGTGGCAGCCGAAGCCGCCAGCGCGCCGCCGCCTTTTGCGGTCCCGTCAAGCTTTGTCAGAATTATTCCTCCGACTGGAGCCGCCTTGTGGAATGCTTCAGCCTGCTTGAAGGCTCCCTGGCCTATGGTTCCGTCAATTATGAGGAGTACAAGGTCTGGCGTTGCCGCCTTGTACATTTCATTCATCTCCTGCAGCAAACCTTCCTCTTCCTTGTGCCTTCCAGCAGTGTCAATGATCACGACATCAAGATTCTGGCTGCTGAAGTGCTCAAGGCCTTTTCTGGCAATGTCGACGGCGTCCTTGTTTTCCTCATCGCCATATACCTCGACATTTGTTCTGCTGCAGTTCATTTTCAGCTGAGTGAGAGCGCCCGGGCGCCAAGTGTCCGCACCAATTACCGCGACTCTGTAGCCATGCTTTGTCAACCATCTTGCCAGCTTGGCAGTCACGGTTGTCTTGCCGCTGCCCTGGATTCCAAGCATGAGCACGACATTTTGCTTGCCGGGCCTGAAAAACGAAGTTGCGACCGAATGATCTTCCTCTTGGGCTTTGTCAATGGTTTTGATAGCTTCGCCAGAGTACCCGAGCATCTTGGCAAGCTCTGCGTACAATATGGTGACGATGTGATCTTTTCGCGAAAGCCCTTTAGGAGGCTGCTCCTTGAGTGCTTTCTCTTTCAGGGTGTCTGTAATCGACTTTACGATGGTAACCTTGACATCGGAAAGTATCAGCGCTCTCTGGATATCCCTGCAGAGAGAATCTATGAGCTCTTCGTTAATGTCGGATGCTCCCACAATCTTTTTCAGTGCACCGCGCAAATCGTCACGGAGCTTGTCAAACATGGCTACTACTTTTCTACTAGTGCTACTTCCCGTATTTCAAATATTCCCCGCTGGCCATCCCAGCGGGCGTCTGCGCGTTTGATTTCCAGCCGTTTCATGAACAGGGGACAGTCGGTCACCAGCGTCTCTGCCTCGCCACCTTCAAACGCAAGGTTGAAGCCGTATCTCTTGCTCAGTGCTGCCAACTTGTGCAGTGAATCTTTATGAAGAGTCGCCCCAAGCCACTCCTTTCCAAGGCCCATCGCGGATACGGCTACAATCATGATCTTGTAGCCATCGTCGACAAGTCCTTTCATGTACGTGAATGGATCGATGTTCCAAAGCGGCGCAATCGCCCCGAGGTCATGCCTTGAACATATCTGTTCAAAAGCCTCCTTTTGGTACTTGCTGGAGATTCCACCGAACACTACTCCGTCGATACTGTAGAGAGACTTGGCACGTATAATCGCCTGTTGCAGAGAAGCGACCTCGTCCTCCTTAGATCGTCCGCTCACAGGAAACCCAAGCAGGGGAATCTGCAAAGCGTCCCCGATGTATGCGGTCACCCAGCTATTAGGATAATGAAACAGAACGCTGTCGTCTGCAATCGGATGCATCGTAATGAGGCACACGACCTGATGCCCCTTCTCCTTTGCTCGAGCGATGGAAGATGTACTATCCTTGCCACCCGAACATAGCGAAGCGAGCCTCACGGCGCAACCAACGCGGGTCAGTTAGGTATTAAATTCATGCGCTTACCTAGTAATTGTTTATATCACCATTATGGCAACCCGCTGTTGATATTGGAAGTACTACTTGAGACAAGGAACCTCAAAAAATATTTTCCTGTCAAGAAAAGTATGTGGCAAATTTTCAAGAAGGACGGTCAGCAGGACATCAAGGCGGTCGATGATGTCAGCATTTCACTAGAGAGAGGTAAGGTCTTTGTCATCGCGGGTGAATCGGGCTCGGGCAAGACAACTTTGGCCAGGCTTGTCATGGGGGCTGAAAAGCCTGACTCTGGCTCGGTAATATTCGAAGGATCAGATTTGAGGAACCTTGGGATGATGGAATTAAGACATCTTCGTACCAACATCCAGATGATTTACCAAGATCCCTATTCGTCTCTCGACCCGCGGCTGAAGATAATTGATGCGGTAATGGAGCCTTTAGACATACATGACAAGGGGAGCTCAAAACAGCAAAAGATGGAAAAGGTGATGAATGCGCTCGAGGATGTAAGACTCAAGCCGATCGACATAGCTGGAAAATTTCCGCATATGCTATCTGGCGGGCAGCGGCAGAGAGTGGCAATCGCAAGATCACTCGTTCTTCGGCCAAAACTCATAGTAGCAGATGAGCCAGTTTCAATGCTTGATGTTTCTGTACGCGGAGAAATTCTATCTCTGATGCAGAGCCTGAAAGAAAGATTCCAGATATCATTCATATACATAACGCATGACC
>JBOGQL010000251.1:0-1500 GCA_050748985.1 Nitrososphaera sp.
AGCTCTTCTTCGAGGAAGTCCGCCACGTGGTGCAGCATCTCCTCCAGCCCACCGGTCCGCTCGCCGACACTCACCATCTCCAGGACCAGGGGCGGAGCCGCCTTGACCCCCTCCAACGCCGCCGCAATCGAGGCCCCCCCTGTCACCGCGGGAATGGCCCGGTGAAGCGCCGCTCGAGCGGCCCGGTTATGCACAGACCCCGCGGCGACCTCGAGCGCCGGCACCATCGGCATTCCCCCGGCGGAGACCGTCCCAAGGGTTCGGCAGAAGGTCGCGAGGGAGAACCGCTGGATGATGGATCCAAGCAGGGGGAGGCGCAACAGGAGCCGGTCGAGGCTGAGTCGGCCACTTCTTGTCCGGCGCCACTGCCATAGGCCGAGCAGGCCGAGGAGAGGGAGTGGGAGGTTGATCAGGAGGTATTCGCGGATCAGGCCCGTGAAGGACAGGAGAAGCCGGGTCGCGTACGGAAGTTGTGCCTCGAAGTCCAGGTAGATCTGCGAGAAGGATGGGACGACCACGGTGAGCAGGAAGATCACGACCGCGATGGTCAGCACGAGGAGCATCGCTGGGTAGAGCAGGGCCGAACCGAGCTTCTTTTGCAGGACAATGACCCGCTTGAGGTGGGCAATGTATCGCGCCAGCACCTCCGGCAGCTCCCCGCTCTTTTCGCCGACCCTGAGCGATGCCACATAGAGGGGGGAGAAGACGTCCGGGTGCTGCTCTGCTGCATCGGACAGTGAGGCGCCTCCCTTCACGGCCTCTCGCAGCTTTTCCAGGATCTGCCGGAGACGGGGATGGGTTTGCCTTGCCACGACGAGATCGAGGGCGGATAGGATCGGCAGGCCCGCCTTGATCAAGGCGAGCAATTCCTGGTTGAGGATCAGGAGATCTTTCTTTCGGACTCGCCGCCAGGCAGACGGGAGAGAGAAGCGGAAGAGGGATCGAGAGGTGCGGGGAAGGACGTGGAAGACGTAGTAGCCTTCGGTCTCGAGCTGGCGTCGCAGCCGATCGGGGTTCTCGGCCTGCCGGTCCTGGACCAGGATCTTGCCCCCGGCTGTGGCGATGCGGCACGCAAACGTTGCCACAAAAAACCCCCTGCTTTATACGAGATGGCCTCTCTCGTGACCGGCCGTAGGTGCGCCTGAGCCTATCCAAAACGGCGTTTGAAAGCAAGTAAAATCCTGGCTAACACCAGTGCCCATTATTAGCAACTTTGGTTCCTGCGTTTCCCATCCGAGAAACAAAAAAACGCCTCCCGGAAGAACCTCTTCTTCCGCCTTGAGGCGCCATGGCCACGCCGAGAGATACAGCCTTGGAATCTCTCGGCCGTCACGAGAACTCTAACTTACGGGAATTATGCGGTTTTTATACCTAATGGAGTTCGCCGTGTCAAGAAATTTCTTCGGATCGCCGTGAAGCGCTAGACCGAGCTTTTTTGGGTTAGAGCAGGCGGAGTTTGGTCGCGCGGGGGTCGATGATGACGTCATCGGCTTCGAAGTC
>JBOGQL010000252.1:0-1592 GCA_050748985.1 Nitrososphaera sp.
GTCGGAACGGCACTAGACGGTCTCGATCAGCTCCTCCGCTGCCACGTCGATACCACACACCTCGCAGTGGACGCTGACCTCCACCTCTGCCATGTCGAACTGCATCATCGAACAGTACGGACAGAACCGGATATCCTGCTTCGTCATCGCCTCACCCGCCTCCGGTCCCTCCACTTTGCAATCTTCGAGCCATACAGCGGCGAGGGCTTTCTGGTGACCGTGCCCATGCAGGAGGAGCCGCCTCTTCCTTCGGGGGGCGATCCGGGCTACCATAGCCCAGGGCGGCCCGGTCCGGGGTGGAGCAGGCGGCGGGCGCGGGGAGGAGATTCGCGGAAAGGGGAGCATCTATGAGTCGCCTGAAGGCCTTGCAAGCGATGATTCAAGAAGATCCCGGAGATGCCTTGCTCTACTACATGCTCGCGAATGAGTATTTCAACGCCGGACAGTATCGGGAATGTGTCCAGGCCATGGAGACGTATCTGAGCTTGGCGGAAGACGAGGGGGCAGCCTACCGGACGTTAGCCCAGGCCCTGACCACGCTCGGCCGGATGGCAGAGGCACGCCAGGCCTACGAGGCGGGGATACGGGCCGCGCGGCGATTCGGCCATCCGGGTATGGCGGAGGAATATCAGGAAACGCTCACAGGCCTCGAGTGACGGCGGGAAGTGTCCCACCAGATCTCTGGGCCGTATCTACGGGGTCGTCCGGGAGGGATCCTTCGGGAGACGAAGATGGATATCCAGTTCCGGTCGTAGTGGGGATTCGTCGAAGGGATCGTAGATCACCTTGAGCTTTTCACCGGAGCGCAGGAGGCGGTCCTCATCACGGATCCCGTTCAGGAGTGCCAGATCCCAGGCCCGGTTCTCTGTTCCCCAGAGCTTGCGGGCCACCCCCTTTACGTTCTCTCCTTCCTGGGCGGCAAGGATCCGGATGCGTTTCCCCTCGCCGGGCTCACCGTAGGCCATTCCCTCCAGGCGAGCCTTGTAGTCATCGGCGTTCACCTCAAGGGCTCTGCCCGGTTGGGGGGTCAGGATCCCGATCATGACCCGAGCCCGATCCATCCGCTCTAACGTGTGCGGATGGGTTGCCCGGAGGGCGTGGTATCCGATGCCGCTCAGGCGATACCGGACCTCAAGGGTCCGCATGAAGCTCACCATCCCCTGAGGATCGTAGCCCGCCTTGACGGCCCACCGGAGACCCTTCTCGTCCGACTCCAGCTCTGCCTCTCGGCCGTACCCGAGCAGGATCTGGGTAAAAAGCTCGGTGGAGAGCGCCAGCCAACCGGGGGTGTTCTCCCGGCCGCCCGGACTCAGGACGGCCAGGCCCAACGTCAAGACCTGGGCTCCGATGGCGCGGGTCAACTGCTCGGCTGAATGATGGGAAGTGACGTGGCCGATCTCGTGTCCGAGGATCGACGCCAGCTCTGCCTCGTTATTGAGCTCGGCCATCATCCCGCGGGTGATATAGACGTACCCCCCCGGGACCGCAAAGGCGTTGATCATCGGATGGTCAACGATGGTGAACTGAAACGTGAAGGGGCTCGATTCCGCCTGCCGCAAGACCCGCTGACCCACCTGGCTCACGTAGGCCTG
>JBOGQL010000253.1:0-9522 GCA_050748985.1 Nitrososphaera sp.
AGGGTGAGGGTTTCTACCTTGACTCAAAGAGCCCGACAATTGGCTTTACGGTGATAGAGGAGATAGAGGCCTCTGTATTTACGCTGAGGGTCATGGGAGACAATCAGGCCGAGATATCGTATCCAATAGTGTACCATATCGACGGCGGTCAGGTAATTGCCATGGGCGTGGATATAGAGGACAAATCGCTGGAGATCGCAATCAACCCCATGTCGCCGGACGGCGGCCGGTTGATCGTCGAGCTCCCAAGGAGCGTAATTGATGCTGCGGGATCCACGTACCAGGTCTTTCTGGACGGCAGGGCCGCAGATTTCGAGGAAATAAAGGCAGACAGCGGCGTGCGCTCACTGTCGATACCTTTTGAAGAGAACTCGAATCGGATACAGATAATCGGGACCTACATAGTTCCAGAATTTTCCGCGTTCGCTCCGGCCGTGCTCGCGGTAGTAATGGCTATTGCTCTTGCTGTCAGCATGCGCTGCAGGCTGAACCCGAGAGTGTAAGACCACCTCAAGATTCGGTCGCCGTTGGGGATGCTCGGCTCACGATCCCGAAAAATGTAAAAACCATGAAATTTATGGATGCCTCTGCATGGCTGCTACCAAATAGAGGCGTCTGTGCAAGATTCCCCTACATGCTAGACGACGAGCGAGAGCTGTCGTCCATGCTTTTGTACTCGCTGTAGCTGGGTTCATCCGGATTGTACGAGCCCATCGGTGGTTCCTGCGATTTCGACTCTGACGCAAACGTAGTTACATCCGGCGAGGTGTCGGAAGTCATCGCCGGGGCTGGCTCGGTATACGAAACCCTGCTTGGAGCACTTTTCTTTCTGGCAGCCGCCTTTTTCTTTTTCGCGGCGCCTTTTCGCGCCTTGGATTTTGTTGCCTTTCTCGCCTTCTTTCCTTTTGAGAGCTTTGCCTGCCTGCCCTTTCGCCTTCCCTTCTTTTTGGCTTTGGCTTTTGCCATACGGTTAGGATAAAATGAATACTTGTTCTTATAGTTGTTCTTTTCCACGCTAGAATCCGAAAAAATATCAGCGGGAGGATCTGCGACGCAGAAACTAGCAAGTCTCGCTCCGGTGTATCGCTAGCGACACGTACTACCACTACGACGAATTGAATTTCCCGGGGTCAAGCGTTTGCTTAGTTGCCATGCGAATTTCGGATGACATCTGCCAAGTTGAGAAGGTTTGATGCTCGAAAGGAACAAGACATAATAATTCATCAAGATAACAATCTCTCGGGTTCTTGACGGACAGCAAAGGCTACTATGCAATGCTTGGAGTTCCGGAGAGGTCCGGCTACCAGGAAATAAAGCGATCCTACAGGAGGCTTGCAAGGTATTACCATCCCGACAGGAACAACTCAGCCTTTGCGGAAGACATGATCAAAAGGATAAACGCAGCGTTCGAAGTGCTGTCAGACGAGACGAGGCGAGCTCAGTACGACAGATCGGAATACGAGGTTACAGAAGAGCCAGGTCCTGAGCCACAGACCTATTCCGCGAGCGTCAGCGCCGGGACGTCAAGAGCTGCGCGTGCGAGCGTTCAGGAAAGCGTGTTTGCAGACTTTTTCGACGGGCCCGCTTTTCTCGACACCCCGAAGGGCCGGTTCCACGTCACCGTTGAACCTTCGCTATGCATGGCTTTCGGAAGCTGCGAAACCCTTGCGCCAAAGGTTTTTTCCGTTGAAAAGAACAAGACAGTGAACCCCAAGGCGAAGGTTGAATGTGAGACATGCGCCGACTACGACAGCATCTACGCGGCCGCGGAAACCTGCCCGACCAAGGCAATCAAAATCATAGACCGGTATACTGGCGAACAGCTTTACCCATAGGGATTAAATTGCCGTAAAATTGTGCCGGTATACAATGAAGCTTTATTGCGTTGGCTGCGGCCCCGGTGATCCGGAGCTGATTACAGTTCGTGCAGTTAACATCATCAAGAGCGCAGAAGTTATCTTTGCGCCCACCGCAAGGGAGGGCAAGCCCAGCATCGCGCTCGCTATCGTTGAAAAATATCTCGACCGGTCGGCAAAGAAGGTAAGCCTCGTGTTCCCGATGGTAAAGGACAGGGACTCCTTGAAGGAATACTGGAAGAGAAACGCCGAGGAAATAGCGTGCGAAGTAAGGTCAGGCAAGAATGTGGTCTACCTGACCGTCGGCGACCCGGCACTATACAGCACGTGGATCTACATCCACCGGCAGATCAGGAAGGATCACAGAGACATCGAAGTAGAGATCGTTCCGGGAATCGCCTCCATGTTTGCGATCGCTGCAAATGCGCAGATCAGCCTAGCAGAAGGCGATGAAACCGTTGCCGTCGTTCCCGCCTGCTATGACCTTGATCGCGTCAGAAAGGCGGCCGGCGCATGCGACACCGTGATATTTCTCAAGGACGGCCGATACTTTGACAGCGTGATAGAGACGCTTGGTCAGACTGGATTTCCAGATGGGGCGACAATTGCGATCGCGCAGAATGTGTCTGACAAAGGCGAGATACTTGAGGTGAGGAAACTTTCTGAGCTGCTGGGCAAAAAGGGGCCCACAGAAAAGTACTTTTCCATAATGGTGGCAAAAAAGAATGCCGAAAAAGAATAGGACGGTCTACTTTGTCGGATCCGGCCCCGGCGACCCCGAGCTCATCACGCTCAAAGCAAAGAACTTGGTCGAAGCGGCAGATGTCATAGTGTACTCCGGGTCGCTTCTAAACCCAAAAATTCTAGAGTACGCGAAGAATGGCGTCCAGCTGCACGATGCTGCCCTGATCGATAGGGAGGAGATATACCAGATCCTCCGCGACTCCGCATACCAGGACAAGCTGGCCATCAGGTTCCATGATGGCGACCCCGCGCTGTTCAGCACGATACGGGAGCAAATAGACAAGCTCGAGGCCGACGGAATTCTGTGCAAGGTAGTGCCGGGCGTGACTGCCATTCTGGGCGCGGCCGCAGACCTAAAGCTTGAGTTGACCCTGCCCGGCGTTACCCAGAGCCTGATAATTACGAGGGCTGAGCTCCGGACTCCCGTCCCCCCGAGGGAGTCAATAGCTGAACTCGCCCGGCACGGCGCCACGATGGCGTTTTATCTTAGCGTTCATCTTATCGGCGACGTGGTAAAGGAGCTGCTGAAGGGAGGAGTGTATACGGAAAGGACGCCGGCTGCCGTGGTGTACAGGGCGACATGGGATGATGAAAAAATAATCAAGGGGACACTTGGCGACATTGCGAAAAAGACAAGGGAGGCAAGGATAGTCAAGACGGCGCTCATAATAGTCGGGGATGTCATTTCACCGGCAAAATACGAATATTCAAAGGTCTACGACGCCGGCTTTACGCACGGTTATCGGAAGGCGACAAAAGGAAAAAAAGAAGAAGTTGGGTAGGGATTTTCTACGGCCTTCTCGCCCACATGCTCACTACCGTGGTGCTGATGCCAGCTCCTGCGGCTCCGCTTATGGTGGCAAATACCAAGGCCTCGTCCAACACTATCGTAGGCAGCCACGCTGCGATTAGGGGCGATGCTAGGAACGTTAGGAACCCTATTAGAAATCCTACCGCTCCAAAGATTGCGAGTACGGTTACTCTTGATGCCATATTCTATCACTACTGCTGGTTACTCTCCGAATCCGAAATTCTGATTCCGGAGCTCGGGATTGATGGGAACCTGTCCGTCACTTTCTGCTCTGCCACGGCAGAAGCCTCCAGCATTATCTGCTCGATGTCGCCGCCTGAACCGGTATTGATCTCGACTCCAAGACCGTTGCTCTGGAGCGATTCCGTCATGATTCCGCTCAGAAGCGTCTGCATGTTGTTGATCTCGTTGTCTGCGCCGGGGACGAACCTTCCGAGGCTTGGCTTCAGGTTCTTTATAGACGACATTGCCGGCCCTATGGCTACCATGGCGTCTCCCAAGTCGTGGATCGTCGAAAGCCTCATCGAGACCTGCTCTAGCGCCATCTTGGCCTGACTGAGTGTGCGAGATATCTTGCGGACCTCGGCGAGCTCGTTTGAGAGGACCTTGGCGCTGTCGTTGTCGTGTCTCTGCATCGAATCGACCACCTTGCGGAATAGAGAAGCGTCCCTCTCGTTCAGCTTGGTGATCATGGTGTCTAACTTTGACGACTGCAACTGTAGCTTGTTAACGGCCGCCTCGATCCGCGGCTTCAGCGGACCCTGTGGGGCCAGCGCCTCTTTGAGCTTGTCGCTGGCCGTCACTCGGCTCTGGTTGCTCCAGTTCTTGTCAAAACCGGTCATGCCCATCCCTGAATAGATTTGCTATTAATTGCGGGTGTGCAATCCAGTAAACTATGGTGTTAACAATTGAGCTACTCGCGTAGCCTCATTTGAGCGGCAGACGGAACAGTTCCTTCTGGCCCACAGAAGCCCACGCGCCCATGCCTCCCGAACCGCTTTCGCCCCCTGCAGTCCCCGTGATTTCGCTCACTACAATCTCGCTAGGGGCCATCGGAGGCCATATCATGGCGACGTACTCGCCGACTTCGCCGGCCTCCTGAAGTGAAGCGGGGTGCATGTTCTCCTTCTTGAACTTGCCTTCAAGCCTCTCCTTGACGCCTTCGACGAGTTGCCTCTGGCCGTGGACGATCAGGTAGACCTTCTTAGAGTCGTCTATTTGAGACATTCAGTCGGGTTCCAGAGAACTTTAAAGCACGATAAATGTCTTGTTCTCCGTACCCCTTGATTGTGTCAGACTCGTACATGGCAATGGTATTGCCAGACGACATGGCAAGGCGAATCTCGGGCTTTATCGCCGGCCGCCGGGGTTTTCCGTTTGTGGGGCGCGACGAGCTGGCGTGTTTGATGTACCTGTATGGAAGGAACGGCGGGGTGAAGAACCGGAGCGAGATAGACGAGGCAGGAGGGCTTGCGCAGCGCACCGCTGCACAGCTGGGTCAGGACATCGATATCTATGTGAATAGCTCTCCAGGCAAGCTCGACTCCGAGTACATCAGGAGCAAGTATCTCAACAGGCAGCTGCAGTTGGCAGTTGAGAAAAAGAATGCTGACGGAAGAATTTCAGGTGACCCCGCTGTCATCGCCGACTGCTTTGCACAGCACGCGGCATATTACAAACAGGACTATTTCTTTGAGCTCTATGGGCCGATCAGGGACGCGGAGCTGACCGCCGACATCCGCGCCGTTCTTGCAGGGAGGATGGTCATGGTCTGCTACAACAGAAAGAGCGCGCTGGATACCGGGCTTGCACACCCGCTTACGCCGGTGTACGTGTGGTTCAGGGATCAGACCGGGGCAAAGCCATGATAGTAAGGTACTTGCGACATGTCTTCCTGTGGCATCTGGACAATTGATATCAGGTGCCCGTCGGGATCCTGTATGATGGTGTGGTTGCCAAAGGGCTCTTTCTTGGGCTTCTTGTAGAACTTCACTTTCTTCTTTTTCAGACCGTTGCAAACGTCGTCAAAGTCGCTCACGCTAAAGCCAACAAGCATGCTGTTGTTCTTCTTGAACCTCTTTTTCTTGGAAGGGTGGAGCGCGATGACCGTGCCGCTCTTTGAGAACTCGGTCCAGTCTTTGGATTTTACCTTCAATTCCATGCCAAGGACGTCCCGGTAAAAAGAGGTAGATCGTTTCATGTCGGATACGAGGAGTATAACTGCTCCTATTCGGTTGAACATCACGGTGTTGATATTTCTCCAGAAATATAATGCATGCTGAAAAGCAGAGCCGATCCTCTCAATGTTGCATCCCGCCCCAATAGTCAGGTTGTCGGATTTCATAGTGATAGCGACCCTTGGCGGTTCAAAGCGGCATGTCATTGCAGCCATTTTCGGCACGCGCGTAGATGTCGAGCCGGCTTGCACCACGGTTGCGAACAGCAGGCGGCACGGAATTCCGGGATTCCGCGCAGTGTCTGTTGAGCATCGTCAAACCATTCGCCTGTCGCAGGCGGCTTGTCTGATTGTCAAGATTTTCTGAACAGCTTCACCAGTTTTGCCATCAGGTTTATTGCAAGAAAGAACGTTGCCCACGCAATGATTGAGCTGATCATCGATGCTGCGTACGGATCCGTCCCTAGCCGCAGGATTTCATATTGTGACATAAGCCTGATTACTGAGAATACTATTTCTGAAACAGAAAATGAGGCGAAGAGCTTCTTGATGTCCCCGCGTATCTGTTCGGTGTTTTTCCTTCCAGTTGCAGGATCGACATACTTTTGCTTGTTATCGAGATAATATAGTGCTGCAAAAAGTGGAAGGTAGACGGCATACTCCGTAGCAAGCGCGACCGCAGAATTTGCAAGCGCATCGCCATCGTAGCTCGAGTAGAGCTGTGAGGTGTAGGCGCTGGCAAAAAAGCCTGCGGCGCCGGAGATTATCAGGTTCTTGTTAAACAGAATCGCATCTCTATATCTGGCGAAAAACCCTGCCGAGCTCTTGGTCATTTCCCTGAGATTATCTGGAGACAATCGTCCTACTTGTATTAAGGTTGCCCGCGTCAGAATTCCAAAATACTAGTCCGGATCGTATTGCGATTACCCTTTAGATTATTTGCCGTTCCAGCTACTCTGGTCTTATCCTTATCGCTATTTCAATTCTGGTGAGAGGGCTTAGAATCCTTCTGCACGCGTACATTACCATATCGTACGCTCGGGCGATTGGATTTCGATACCTGTTTCCAAGAGCATGGTGCGGCCTCTCGAATTGCTGGTAAAGCCTGTCGTACGTGAGGCCTTTCACATAAAGTGGTGCGTGACCGATGCTTCTGATTCGCTCTACGTTGTGGACTATGTTGAACTGGCCTAGCAATGACATAAGAAAGCGGTGCCTAGATGGCTATTCTAGCGGTCAGCTTAAGTTTGTTCTCATAAAGCTCAATTATTTTCCCTAGCCGCCGAGGCTGTCAGGCGGGCTTCGACTTTACCTTCTTTATGACATGATCAAAGCTGTCGAGCGGGACTATCTTGACAGTGTTGAATGCAGAAATTCCCACGTCTATGCAGAAATTTTCGATCTCGTGTGCACTGTCTCCTTCCAGGATAATCACCCAGCCATGCTCCAGAACTGACATGTAGAATCCGACGATTCTTGAGATCCGGTGCTTTGAAATTCTTGAGTGGATCTTGTCTTCCATCTGGATGAACTTTTTCCTGCTCTCCGCGTTGTTGAGTGGACATGACTCCGGACTGTGCGATGCGAAGACGCCGAATAGCCGAGACATGATGCTGCTGAGGCTGATTGGGGTATTAAAATCTAGTGAGAATAAAGCTGTGAGGCTGAATTCTAATCGTCGTCGCGCTGTCGGTTCTTGTACTTTTTCAAAAAGTCCAGAAACTCGATGTAGGTTTCGAACCTGAAATACCGCATGAGGCCGTCTATCTCTCCGTCACTGTACTCGGGATGGCAGTACTTTAGGCGTTCCGTTTTTTCCAGCATGCGCGCATGTTGCGATAAATTGCATCATTAAAAAGCGTTCTTGTGTAGGTCTTTTACACTTAAAGACCAACATCTTGAGACTTGTTCCACCATCGTCGAACATTCACCCGAGCACGCGTACGAGCGCAGCCACGAGTGCAATTCCGATCGCCACTACCACAGCTGCCCTAATACTCATGTTCTCAAGCAATTCCGGTCGAGGCTCCCCTTAAAAGTTATACTTTAATTTCTCTTAACTCGCAAGTCAGAAAATTGTACAATGTGCAAGAATGTGTACATTTATTTTGCATGAATCCGTGAGAATGGCGTTTGACAAATAACCCGGTCGCCGTGTTTGATTCGGGAATAGGCTCGCTGTCGATAATCCGAGAGCTGCGGAAAGAGGTGCCATACGAGGACCTTCTCTACTTCGCAGACAGGGCCCATTTTCCGTACGGCACCAAAACACATGTGCAGCTGCGCGAAATAATCGTCAATACTGTCAGCTTCCTCAAGCGCTACAGGCCAAAACTGGTGGTCGTAGCTTCAAACACCCCCTCGGTCCAGGTGCTTGACGACGTGAGAAGGGCTGTAACGGACGTCGCAGTCATAGGCGTCAGGCCTCCACTCAAAGAAGCCTCAAGGCTGACAAAGAAAAAGCATGTCGGCATAATGGCGACCGAGGGAATGCTCAGAAGCAGGGAACTTGATATCCAGATAAGGAAGGAAGTTCCGCAGCACATACTGGTTACCAAGTTCAACGCATCACCAGTAATCGAGCTGATAGAGCGCGGGGTTCACCTGGCAAATGAGCGGCTCACCTTCGATGCTATATCACGGGTACTGGGCGACGATGTCGATCAAAAGATCGACGTGATCACCCTTTCCAGCACGCACCTGCCATTTGTAAAAAGATACCTGAATGCGCTGCTGCCCACTGTCAGGTTCGTGGACCCGGCCCAGACCGTAGCCCGTGATGTAAGGAAGTTTCTGGCGTTTCACAGAATGGCCAAGAAAAGCGGAACGGGCCGGCTCCAGATCCTGGTGTCTGACGGGAAAAGGGAGTTTGAAAAGTCAGTCAGGGCGATGGGCGTCAGAGAGCCTGTTGAAGAGGTATTTCTGACCTTCTGATTCTCGTTACTTAATAGGAACGACACACTGTAAATATATGGAGACATCGCTAACTCGTACGAAATATCCGGCTGAGAGCTATGGGGCTGCAGACAAATATCGACAGGGGAGGCAAGGCTCTGATGGAGACCTTCCTGCAATTGAGCGGTATATACTCCATCTACGAGAGGCGCCTTGAATCAGAGATTGTCAAGTCGCCGCTTCCGAACCACGTCGCAATAGTGCTCGACGGCAACAGGAGATGGGCCAAGTTCAACCTGCTCGACATCGGCACCGGCCACACACACGGGGCTGACAAGGCCGAGGAGATGCTCAACTGGATACACGACATCGGAATCAAGATCACGACGCTCTACGTGTTGTCCACGGAAAACCTGGAAAGAAAGGACCAAGAGCTTGAAAAAATCTACGAGCTTCTGGAGATAAAGCTCCAGAGGCTTTACGACGACGAAAGGGTGCACAAGCGCCAGATGAAGATAAAGGCTATCGGCGACACAAAGCTCCTCCCGCCAAGCCTCCAAGAGATTCTGACAAAGCTCGAAGAATCCACTTCAGAGTACAACAACATGTTTCTTAACATCGCGATCGCCTACGGAGGCCAGAAGGAGCTCATCGAAGCTATCAGGAAGATAGCGCAGATGGCAAAGCAGGGCCAGATTGATGTTGAAGAAATAGATGAAAAAACCATCGAGTCATGCCTGTACACTTCGCACCTGCCGCAGCCGTCGCCGGACCTGATCCTGAGAACGTCGGGGGAGAAGAGGCTGAGCGGCTTTTTGATCTGGCAGAGCGCCTACAGCGAGCTCATGTTCATGGACGTTTTCTGGCCGGAGTTCCGCAAGATCGACCTCATGAGGGCCATCAGGACTTACCAACACAGGGTCCGAAGGTACGGAAGGTAACCGCGCCGCCGAAGTCCATGCACTTTTTGTAATTGTTTTCCGAAGTACTGCGGCAATGAATATTCAAGTTGCTAGAATTGTTTCGTTACAGATCATGTG
>JBOGQL010000254.1:0-1522 GCA_050748985.1 Nitrososphaera sp.
CCTTCTTGAGTAACTCCGGGTCGCACCCGTACAACTCCACTAAAAGGTGTCTGCCCAGTGCCCTCAATGAACTCCCTCCTTTCACACGTGCTGCGCGATCTCACCTCCCACCAAAGCGCGAACATCCCCCATGGACCACACAAACATTCCTTCGCTTATACAACGGTCTGGAGAAATTGCAAGAAAAAAATGCGTTCCGGGATTTCCGGTGACCACGGCCCCGCCTACCTCCCCATTCGACGAAGGGGCGTCGCTCCCCTCAGGCCTGTGGATGGGCCATTGACAGCCCTTTGGAAGCCTCTCGTGCGCGGCACAGTTATTGCAACCTTCTTCCATTCGCGTGAGGAACTTGAGCGAGACTGTCCGAAAGGCGGACACAGTCCCGCGCGACGGCGCGGGAAGGATAATCAGGAGTCTACCCGAGAGGCAACGCATGCGCCGAACCGAACGGAGCCCCGAGGCAGGCTTTACCATCATCGAGCTTGTCGTCGTCACGCTCCTGATAGGGATCTTGGCCCTCTTGGCCATCCCGCGCTTTCCCCAGTACCCCAAGGCAGGGGTGGTCTCGCGGCGACTCCTCTCGGATATTCGCTACGCCAAAGAGCTGTCCACACGGTTGCAGACGATGTCCGGGATCTACTTCATCAGCAGCACCCAATACCGCGTCTTTACGAATAACGATACGAACAACGCCGCCCAGGACCCGCAGACGGGGACGACCTATGAAGTGACCATGTCGGGAAAGCTCTCGGGGGTGACGCTCGGTCAAACGTTCACCAACAGCATCCTGAAATTCAATTCCCTCGGCACCCCCTTGGAAGGCTCCGGCTCCGGGACCGCCCTCGCCGCGGCCAAGAGCGTGACCGTCTCGGGCCCCGGCGGGCCGCGGACCGTGACCATTGAACCGAACACCGGGAAGGTGACTGGGTCATGACGCTTTCACGACTCTATCGCGATCAGCGAGGCGTCACCCTGATCGATCTCATCATCACCATCATCATCCTGGCGATCGCCGTGCCGCCCATGGTGGGAGTCTTCATCACGAGTACGCGGAACAGCACCTTCGGGGTCAGCATGGCCCGGGCGAATCACCTGGCCTCGAACCTGTTCGAAGAGATCCGGTCCAAGCGCTGGGATGAAAATACGGGGGCCGCGAGCGCGACCCTTGGACCCGACAGCGGAGAGACCCGCGCCACCTACGACGACCTGGACGACTTTCACGGGCTCAACGAGACCCCGCCGAAGGACTCCCAGGGCGTGGCCATGGGCGGGTCCACCGGATTTGGGCAGCAGGTGTCCGTCTGCTACGTGGCAGGCACCAACCTGAACACCTGCCTCGGATCCGGGACGTCCAACTACAAGCAGATCACGGTCACGGTCACCGATCCCCAAGGAAGGGTCACTCCAATGGTGACGGTGATCTCGAGCTTTTGAGCGCCAGGGTGAGAGTTCAGGACTGAGGACTGAGCGATGAGGACTGAGTGCAGCACACAGAGCGTAGAGCACGACATGCAGAATGAAG
>JBOGQL010000255.1:0-1627 GCA_050748985.1 Nitrososphaera sp.
GATCCGCTCGATGCGATCCAGCATGTTGGCGGCGGCGCCGGGCCCCTGCAGTCCCGTGAAGAAGCACGTGCGGCTGCCGGTGTGGCAGGCGACGCCCTCCTGGTGCACCTGGACCAGCAGCGTATCCGCGTCGCAGTCCGCGTAGACGCCCCGCACGTGCTGGCTGTGCCCCGAGCTCTCGCCCTTGCGCCAGGGCGCCTGCCGCGAGCGCGACCAGAAGTGGGTGAGCCCCGTCGCCAGGGTGGCCGCCACCGCGTCGCGGTCCATCCACGCCATCATCAGGACGACCCCGGTCTCCGCCTCCTGCACGACGGCCGGGATGAGCCCCTGGGCGTCGTACGTCAGGTTCTCGGGCGTCATCGACGCACCTCGACCCCGCGCTCGGCGAGATAGTCCTTCACCTCGCCGATGGTGTAGATCCCGAAATGGAAGAGGGACGCCGCCAGCGCTCCGCTCGCGTCGCCGTCGGCGAAGGCCTCCCGGAAGTGTTCGAGGGTGCCGGCGCCGCCCGAGGCGATGACGGGGACGGTGACGGCGTCGGCGACGGCGCGCGTCAGCCGGATGTCGTAGCCGTCCTTCGTGCCATCGCGGTCCATGCTGGTCAGGAGGATCTCGCCGGCGCCCCGGCTCACCGCTTCCTGGGCCCACTCCACCGCATCGCGCCCGGTCGCCCGCCGCCCGCCGTGGGTGTACACGCCCCAGCGGTCACCCGCGCGGCGCGCGTCGATGGCGACGACGATGCACTGGCTGCCGAAGCGCTCGGCCGCCTCCTGGATGACGGACGGCCGGGTGAGCGCGGCGGTGTTGAACGAGACCTTCTCCGCGCCGGCCCGGAGCAGGGTGCGGACGTCGTCGACCGTGCGCAGTCCCCCCCCCACGGTGAACGGGATGTAGAGGACCTCGGCCGTGCGCCGGACCACGTCGAGCATGATGGAGCGGTCCTCGTGCGACGCGGTGATGTCGAGGAAGACCAGCTCGTCGGCGCCCTGGGCGTCGTACGCCACCGCCGCCGCGACCGGGTCGCCCGCATCGCGCAAGTCCACGAACTGCACGCCCTTGACGACCCGGCCGTCCTTCACGTCGAGGCACGGAATGATCCGCCTGGCCAGCATCAGAGGGCTCTCGCCGCGGCCAGCGCGTCGGGCAGCGCGATCGCGCCCGTGTAGAGCGCCCGCCCGACGATCGTGCCCATCACCCCCGGCACCGCCGCCAGTGCGCGCAGGTGCTCGAGGCTCCCCACCCCGCCCGAGGCGAGGACGGGAAGCCCGACCGCCGCGGCGAGGGCAGCCGTCGCGTCGACGTTGGGACCTCGTTCGGTACCGTCACGGCTCACGTCGGTGTAGAGCAGCGCCGTCGCGCCGGCGTCGCGGGCGCGCCGGCCGACGTCGACCACCGTCAGCTCGCCCAGCTCCGTCCAGCCCCGGATGGCGACGCGGTCGCCACGACCGTCGGCGGCGACGATGAGGCGCTCCCCGAACCGCCGGCCCGCCTCGGCCAGGAAGGGCGCGTCGAGCGCGGCGCGCGTGCCCACGACCGCCCACGCGACTCCGGCCTCGATCAGCGCCTCGACAGCCGCCAGATCCCGGAGCCCTCCGCCCGCCTCGACCGGCACCGGGCGAACGGCGTT
>JBOGQL010000256.1:0-5765 GCA_050748985.1 Nitrososphaera sp.
CTTTTGGCGTCGATCAGATCGAGATAAGCCCTGTCGTATCCCCGGACCACGCCGAAGCCACAAAGACGATTATCAAGCAGGGTCTCAGGGCAGACATTGTGGCCCACGTCCGGGCGATCAAGTCTGACGTGGATGTTGCGATCGACTGTGGAGCAACCTGGGTGGCGACATACATGGGGATCTCTGATATTCATCTTTCAGCCAAGCTCAAGATATCTCGGGAAGAGGCAAAGACAAGGGCCCTCGAAGTGGCTGATTATATCAAGGCCCACGGCTTGAAGTCAAGGTTTACAATGGAAGACGCAAGCAGAACAGAGCCTTCTTTCCTGGTCGAAATGTGCAAGGAGATGAACAGGCGCGGGATTGAAAGGATAAGCATACCTGACACTGTCGGAATCATGCGTCCAAGGGGAATGTACAGCCTAGTCAAGATGGTGTATGACAGCATAGACAGATCAAAAACATCACTTGATGTCCACTGCCACAATGACGTCGGTCTTGCCTTGGCAAACGCCCTCTCTGGCTGCGAGGCCGGCGCCGACCAGATCCACACGACCATCGACGGCTTTGGCGAGCGCACAGGAATTCCCAGCCTTGCGGAAACTGCCGTTGCACTGACGCTGATTTACGGATCGGACAATGACCTTAGACTTCACATGCTGAGGGACCTTTCGAGGATGATTTCTGAATATACCGGCCTGCCGGTGGCAGAGTCGAAGCCAATAGTCAGCGACAGCGCATACAAGCACAAGGCCGGGACGCACCTTGCCGCCATACTTAGGAATCCAGCAGCATACGAAATCCTGGAGCCAAGGCTGGTCGGGAACAGGCGCAAGATAGTCTTTGGCGAGCTGGCTGGCAAGAACGGCGCTGCATACCTGCTGGCTTTGCTTGGACTTGAAACAGGTAGGCACGAGGCCGAGACGCTGGCTCGCGGTCTGAAACAGTTGCGCATGGGCGACATACTCGAGCTTTACCTGGACGAAAGGCTCGAGAGAAAGATACTTAATGACGCTTCTGTAAAAGTTAGTCCAGCAAAGGAGTAGGAAACAGAATGATCAAGTGCCCAGAGTGCGATGCAGAAATCAAGATACCTCCCGACTCGCTGGAAGGCGAAATCGTCACATGCCCGGACTGCGGGGCGAGTTACGAACTTGTCAGGTCTTCGACAGGGTTTAGCATCAAGCCGGCACAGGTTGTCGGAGAGGACTGGGGTCAGTGAGCCGGGACGGGGGACAAACAGATTCTTCCAGCCCGCTAACCATCCTGTACGACAGCATTAGGTGGGAAGAGAAAGCTCTCTACGAAGCCGCTAGGAAGCGGGGAGTGAACGTCGAAAATGTCGATTGCAAGAACCTCATGCTCGACCTTAACGACCGAAATTCCGAATTTCGAGGCCGGATTATTCTCCAGAGGTGTATCAGCTATTTCAAGAGCGTACATTCTACATCAGCGCTTGAGGGTCTGGGTGCCCGCGTAATTAACCCCCTTCAGGCCGCGATAATGTGCGGCAACAAGATGTATTCGCACATGCTGCTTGAAAAGGCCGGGGTGAGGACTCCCAGGGCGGTCTCTGCGTTTTCGGAAGAGTCTGCGATCTCGGCACTCGATAAATTCGGCTACCCTGCGGTTATCAAGCCAACAGTCGGGAGTTGGGGCAGGCTCATCGCTTTATTGCGGGACAAAGAATCCGCCAAGGCGATCATAGAAGACAGGGAGCACATGTTTCCCATCTACCAGATTTACTACTTTGAAGAATTGGTTGAACGACCCCCGAGAGATATCAGGGCCATTGTCATTGGTGACAGTGTTCCCGCAGCAATTTACCGGTACTCCGGCGACGGCGAATGGAAGACAAACATGGCCCTAGGAGGGCGCGCGGAGGCATGTCCCATAACCAAAGAGCTTCAAGATACCTGCCTACGGGCGGCTCACGCCCTTGGCGGTGAAATGGTCGGCGTTGATCTGATGGAGAGCAATGCCAACGGCCTGCTTGTGCACGAGGTCAACAATACCACTGAATTTAAAAACACGGTCCGGGTTACAGGAATTGACATCCCGGCATTGATGGTCGACTACGCGCTGCATCAAGAGTAGGTAGCATAGCAATTGGTTTCGCCAAGCTACGCGGTAGAGCTGTTAAAGAAGGCGCTCGAGCTTTACACGCCTTCAAGATCGGAAGCGGCACTTGCTAACCTGATAAAAGACAAGTGCGTTAACGAGCTCGGTTTTGAACAGGTCCATATTGACAGTGTTGGCAACATCATAGCATCCAAAGGAACAGGCGAACCCAGAATCCTGCTGTGCGGCCACATGGATACGGTACCAGGACAGGTGCCAGTTAGGGTTGAGGACGGGAGCATGTACGGGCGCGGCGCATCCGACGCAAAAGCGCCGCTCATTGCCATGTTGCTAGCAGCATCTGAATTTCCAAAGCAGCGCGGAACTGTGATATTCGCCGGAGTGGTGGACGAAGAGGGCAACGCAACGGGCGTCAAGCAGCTTGTCAAGAGCAAGCTGGGAGTGGACTACGCGGTTTTCGGAGAGCCATCAGGCCTAGAAAACATCACAGTCGCATACAAGGGGAGGATTGCAATCAGGCTTACCTGCGATGTTGGCAACAGCGCGCACGCTAGCGCTCCGTGGCTTGCCAAGAACTCCATCGAAGAGATGCAGGAATTCTGGGAGGCAATAAAGTCCGAAATCGAGCGCGTCGGTACCGCCGAGAACAAGGCCAAGTCCATAAGCTGCAGCCTCACAGAGATCACGGGTGGATCAAGCCACAACGTTACCCCGCAAAAGTGCAAGATAACGATAGACATAAGGGTTCCAACGATAACCACGTGCGACAGCGTTCTTCAAACGGTAGATGCGGTAATCGCAAAGACTGCTACAGAGAAAGGAGTAAAGGCCACATACAGGATAGAGGATAAGACAGAGCCCTTTGAAGCTGATCATTCGTCGCCGCTAGTCAGGGCACTATTGCTTGCGGTGCTTGATGTCCGCGGCAGGAGGCCGATGCTTTTGCGCAAGACGGGCACCGGAGACATGAATGTACTTGGTCACAGTTTCAAGATACCTGTGATAACCTATGGTCCCGGGGATCCGCACGCATCACACACGGCAGACGAGCGCGTAAATATCAATGAGTATATCGCCAGCGTTGAGGTCTACCAGCGCGCACTTTTTCACCTATCCCGCCTGCACCACTTGAAGAAGACAAAGATGTAGCTGTATATATTGGCGCCAGAAGCTCATTTGTTCCATGCTTTGGTTGGTGGGATTAGGCATCAATGGTCATCGCGGATTGAGCCTTGCCGCGGTTGATATCTTGAAGCAGTGCGACGTGGTGTACGTTGAACGCTACACAGGTGCATTGTACAAGGAGGACCTGGAGGGGCTCATTTCTATTCTAGGACCCAAAGTCACTACCGTGGAGCGATGGTTCGTTGAAGACGGCCGAGAGATTCTCGAGACGGCAAAATCGAAAGGGGTTGCCCTTGCGACATATGGCGATCCTCTTGTTGCAACCACCCATAGCGAACTTCGGGCGAGGGCAGCGAGAAATTCCATCAAAACGTCTGTACTGCACGCCGCGTCGGGGATTACTTCTGCCATAGGTGAAACGGGCCTTCATGCCTACAAGTTCGGGAGGATGGTCACGATGATGTCAGAGCCTCACTCTGCTACTAGCGTCTACAGCGTAGTTTTTGACAACCTTCTTGCGGGAAGTCACACGCTTATCGTGACCGAGTACAGGTATGATGAAGGCAGTGACCCGTACTTCCTGAACCCCACCCAGGTGTTCAAGATGCTCGCGGAAGCAGAAGCGGACCAGAAACATCAGGTATTTTCCGACCGTACCTTCGCAATTGTTGCCTCGAGGGTGGGGACGGACAGCCAGGATGTCGTTTCGGGCTCGGTCAGGTCGCTTTTGCAATTTGAATTCGGCCAAGGTCCACACAGCGTAATCATACCTGGTGCGCTTCATTTCACCGAAACCGAGGCCCTTGCCTCACTTTGCAAGAATCTTGACGCGCCGACGGATAACTCCCAGAATATCAGAAAAATCTCTAGTCAGATGGTGGAGCGCTACGCGCCTAGGGCCAAGCACGCTGTCCAGCAGATGAGGGAGATCATAAGGGCGGAAACGAACAGAGAGAGTAGCACAAAGGGCATGTTCGATGTGCTAGAGAATGCGGATTCCTACATTTCCGACGCTGAGCGTTTCCTCCATCAGGGCAAGTCTGAGCTCGCGGTCCTAAGCATTGGGTACGCGGAAGGGCTGATTGACTCTCTGCGTTTTCAGAAAGGCATAAACCCGTGGAATGCCCCTGGCTGAGATATATATTGGAGGTGCATCGGATCGAGTTCCGTGTCCGGAGCGCACGAAGAGGGATACAGGCTGCTGTCAGAAGGTGAAGTGAAGAAATTCAATACCTGGAGGATGAAGAACCTGATAGAAAAACTTGATTTTGCTGGCAGAAATTTTGAAAAAATGGAAATGGCAGGGGCTTACATGAACGGAGTAATCGCGGACCGGGCCGATTTTGCCGGCGCCAACTTGAAGGGGGCTAACCTTGTGCAGGCAAGCCTGAACGATGCGAACTTTGAAGGGTGCAATCTGGCAGAAACTCTAATGATGTACGCCGAATTGAAGCAAGCGCGCCTCACCAACGCAGACCTGACGAAGACAAATTTCATGGGAGCCTGTCTGCAGGGTGCCGATTTTGCAGGCAGTAAGCTCTCGCAGACGATAATGGTTGAAGCCAACATGCAGGGCGCCAAGGTTGATGGAATCGCCAGAACGGGCGCCTACCTAAAGCTCGCGAAGTTAGAGGGGACATCGTGGGCATGAAAATCCGACATGCATCTGACACCATCCGAACGTTTGGATCAATAGTTAAACGATACCCTGTTCATCACGATCATGGTCTACAGGAATAATTTTCCAAAGAGTCTGTCTCGTTCCAAAGATTTATTAAGTTATCAGGGATCTTTTTCTTTTAGTATGGCGAGCCCTCCGACTGGAGGAAAGGTATCTCGGCGTGATTTTCTCAAGCTGATGGCCGCCGCTGGTACTGTGTTGACGTTCACTCCGTTTGTAGACTGGGGCAAATTCTTGCCAAACCCCGCGGGGAACGTCTCGGAGAAGAGGAGGCTGCAGCTTGTCAATGGCGATTTCGTCAAGGTTAGCGATTTCGAAGTTAACCATTCAGATGTAATTATCTACCCTAGGTCTGAAGACGAGGCGTTGAATAAGGAATCATTTAGGACCTGGCAGCTGATTAGACTGCCAAAGGAGCTCGGTGGCGAAAAGGACGACGCTTCTGCCTTTAGGGTATATAGCATGGTTTGCCTACACCTTTGGTGCCTCTGGAAGTACTGGCCGCAGGAAGGAAGGAAGAGGGGCGAATGTCCCTGCCACGGGAGCATGTACGACCCGCTGACAGGCAAAGCGTTTGCAGGGCCGGCTGCTCTTCAGGGACCTCCCTCAAATGTCCTTCCAAAGTTGGATCTCGAAATTGATAGTGAAGGCTACTTAGTGATACTTCCTCCGGTATGGAGTCCTAATGGGAATGGGATAGTGGGATTTGGGCGCTACCTTAGCGTATGAAAACAGCCTGGTAAGGTTCTTCCGGTGGGCCTACGCCGGAATAGAGCGGACTATATTCATGGGGATGAAGTTCACGTTCCCCGGAAGGTTCGTCAGCCCGCTCGGATTCCTGGGCATGCTGACGTTTGTCATATTTATCATTCTTGGC
>JBOGQL010000257.1:0-4365 GCA_050748985.1 Nitrososphaera sp.
TTGAGGCGGCAGCTTGACGATGCATCGAATAAGGGTGCTATGCTTACAGTAATAGTGACAGAATTTGAATTCGCCGCAGGTCAGGTCGTTGTCAGGCAAATGAGGGACGGGACGGAGAACAAATATCGGATATCGACCTTACCAGAAGAAATCGCAAAGATTCTCAGAGCCTAATTATCGCCGCGCTTTTCATCTTTACTATGCCGTTGGGCTTTTTTTCGTATACGGTCCTCACAACAAGGTCCGGCGGATCGTAGCTGACGTAAAGGTCGCCGGCGTTCAACTCCTGCGTATTGTAGTTGACCTGGATCTTGTCTTCACTTATTCCACTCTCGGCGAGTTTCTTTCTAGCCCTGTCTACCAGATCCTGATCGGATGTGTTGGGCGCCAAGAAAACATTCGAAGATTCCGACAGGTATTGCGACAAGTCTACCATTAACACTTCCTCGGATCGAAATCGGACTATTAACTTTTCGGGATACCCAGTACGGATCGCCTGCCGGATCAATCATGAGTTCTCAAACCAATTTTCTTGATCTGTTCATTCTGGACATCGGCTCGGACTGTTCCCTGAAAATATAGCAGTAGACAATTTGGGTGGTTTCTTGGGTATCGCGTCCATTGTTCCTACTACTTTGAACCGATACTGCTGGCCGAACGAATCGCGGTACATTCTGGCGTAACTCTCGGCCGCTTCGTGGGTAGAGAATGCCTGCCTCACGCCATCAATCTCAATCCTGTCGCCGTAAAGGTCGACTATATCGATAAAGTAAGATTTGGGCAGTTTCCTTGCCCGCCTAAGGAAAACAAAAATACATATCAACAAGAATAACGTCGCCGCGGCAAGGATTATAGCGAATTCGAATCCTCTCGCAAACGCAAGAAATGGGCCCACAAGATTCTGGTCAAGCCACGAATAGGCGAGTCCGAATGCCTGGAAGAACACTGAAAGGGCAATTTGCAGAGACATTTCGCGTGTAATAGTATTGATTCCTAATGAAGATAAGCGTTACGGTATCCGTGCTTTGCCAGTGGACTTGTTCATGATATGTCAGGTTCCACTCTCGACCTTTTCAACATGAACGATTTCTTGGCCAGACGTAGTGTGGGAAAATGCTAGTTCTGAATAACCCATCTAGTACGCGACCTGCTCATTCAATATTCGTTCGTAGTCAAACTAATGTAGTGACAAGATATTTATGAGATTGGATTGTGTTTCTGCAAAGGAAGCGCAAAGAGGAGTTATTACTAGTTGGCAGACGTTATCTCTCATGATGTCCTCATTATAGGTTCCGGGCTCGCAGGACTCCGCGCAGCGATCTCTGCTGCATTTGCTGACAGTACGCTGAGCATCGCTGTCATCTCCAAGGTACAGGTAATGCGTTCCCATTCCGTCTCGGCTGAAGGCGGGACCGCGGCCGTGCTCTACGAAGAAGAAGGAGATAACCAGGAATCGCACATCTACGACACCATTAAGGGCAGCGACTTTCTGGCAGACCAGGACGTTGCAGAGCTCCTTGCGCGGAACATGCCCTATGAAATATATCAGCTCGATCACTGGGGCATGCCCTGGTCAAGGAAAAATGACGGCAGGATAGATCAGCGCAAGTTTGGCGGATATTCTTTTCCGCGGGCGACATTTGCTCAGGACAAGGTCGGTTTTTATGAGATGCAGACCCTATATGATACCTGCCAAAAGTACGAGAATATCCACTTTTACAACGAATGGTTCTGCACGTCGATACTCCGCGAAAATCATGCTTTTCAAGGCGTGACCGCAATAGAATTGAAGACAGGCAGCTTCAATGTCTTGAAGGCACCGGCGGGCATAATCTGCACGGGCGGAGCAGGAAGAATCTATAGTTTCTCTACTTATGGTTTCTCTTCTACGCCGGACGGCCTTGACATGGCATATCGCGCTGGTCTTGCTCTCAAGGACATGGAGTTCGTTCAGTTTCACCCTACGGGCATACTGCCTTCCGGGATTCTCATCACCGAAGGTGCCAGGGGGGAGGGCGGCTATCTCGTGAACAACAAAGGAGAGCGATTCATGCTAAGGTACGCTCCAGGCAAGCTCGAGCTTGCCCCGAGAGACGTTGTATCGCGGTCGATGATAACGGAGATTCAGCAAGGAAGGGGTTTCAAGCACGAATCTGGTCCCGACTGCCTGAAGCTGGACCTCACCCACTTGGGCGAAGAGCGGATAAAGGCAGTGCTTTCAGGTATCAGAGAAATAGGGATCAAGTTCTCTGGCATAGACATCATTAACGAACCAATAGAGGTGAGGCCGGTTTGTCACTACATGATGGGAGGCATACACACTAACATCGACGGTGCAACGGAGCTGCAAGGTCTCTGGGCCGCAGGCGAGGCGGCCTGCAACAGCGCACACGGCGCAAACAGGCTTGGCGCCAACTCGACCTCCGAATGCATTGTCTGGGGCAGAATAACGGGCGGGCTCGCGGCGAAATACGCTCGCGACAGAAAATCAGGATCGGTGCCTGAAGAGCAAGTGGTTCAGGAAGAAAAGCGAATCTATGACGGCATTTTTCACGGCAAGGGCAGTGTCAACCCTTACGAAGTTAGAAAGCAGTTGACTGATACAATGGACGAGAAGGCATATGTATTCAGGGATGAGCAGGGTCTTTCCGAGGCATTGAAGAGGGTCAGGGAATTAAAGTCCGCTATGTGGAAACACGTCGACGACAGGGCAAAGGAATACAATACTAACTTTGTCAACGTGATGGAGTTGGACTCTATGCTCAGGACGGCTGAAGTAGTACTGGTCGGCGCATTGGCTAGGCGAGAGTCGCGGGGCGCTCATTTTAGAACGGACTACGTGTACCGGGATGATGTCAATTTCTTGAAGCATACGCTGGCATACTTTACTGGCGACGGTGGACCCAAGATGACGTGGTACCCTGTCACATTCACGCGCTACGCCCCTGTGGAGAGGAAGTACTAGGATGGAGATCTCGGATCGCAATAACAGGGAAGGACTGAAGGGATGGCTGAACCCCTCGCGGTACGGCTGGGAAAGATTTTCGTACTGGCTGCAGAGGCTGACCGGCGTGGGCCTCCTTGCGTATTTTATCGGGCACATTTTCGAAACGAGCTCTCTCGCGCAGGGACCAGACGCATGGGCTGCGATGCTTGAGCTCACGCAAACGCCAATGGGCCATATCATACTCATGCTCGTGATCGGGATGAGCACTTTTCATTCTGCTAACGGCATTAGACTTATCTTTACCCATGGAGGCAAGGGATTAGGGAGTCCTGGAAGGCCTGAATACCCTTACGACGCGGTTTCGCTTAATTACCGCCAGAAATCTGGGATATGGGTCGCCATCATACTGGCAGCAGTTGCGATGCTGTACGGCGCGTCAGTGCTCTTCGGAGGCGAATAATGTTGGCCATGCTCCGCGAGAGCCAGATCATGAAGATTCACTACATCACTGGGATAGGCGCGCTGTTTGTGGTTGCAGTGCACATAATGATGCGCCTGATCATGCCGTACAGCCTCAGTCTGGAATACGAAAACGTAATTGCAAACTACCAGAACATTCCGTACGCGATACTGCTCGAATCTATACTGGTGCTCATCGCGATACACGGCTTCAACGGACTGCGGATCATTTTGTTGGAACTGCGGCAGAGCAAAGCGTGGGAGGATGGCGTGACCGTGCTCACGATAGCCGCCATGATGGCAATCGTGGCGTATGGTACACGCACAGTCATTGTCGCCAATGGTCTGGGGGTTGGGTAGATGACCGATGCGATGATTGAAAAAATAGAAACGCTCAACAAAAAGGGGCAAAAAGAGTTTCCAAGGAGCTCTGTTGTACTCAAAGTGTTCAGGGCAAACCGCGCTGCAGGCGACGCTGCACACTACGATTCCATCGAGGTTCCAGTTCAGCGCTGGACCACTGTGCTCGACGCACTGCTGTACGCGAAAGCGTACAAAGATCCGAGCATCGGGATACGGTATTCCTGCAGGATGGCTTCTTGTGGCTCCTGTGGAATGATGATAAACGGCATTCCCCGCCTCGCCTGTTACACCAAGGTCTCAGAAATTGCAGGAAGTGCGATCACGGTCGAGCCCTTGACGAACTTTCCGCACATCAGAGACCTGGTCACAGACTTTTCACAATTCTTTCATCATCACAAGGCAATGCAGCCTTATATCCAGAATGAAGAACCGGAAATCAAGGATACGAATAAACTGTCAGAATTCATTCAAAGCCCCGAAGAGCTCGACAAGTTCCTTCAGTTTTCATATTGCATCAAGTGCGGTTTGTGCTACTCTGCCTGCCCTACTGTCGCGACCGACACGAGGTTTCCCGGACCGCAGGCACTGGCGCAGGC
>JBOGQL010000258.1:0-7540 GCA_050748985.1 Nitrososphaera sp.
TCCACATGGTGTTCATCACAACAGGACTCGTTGCAATACAGTACGTGCTATGGGGCTATAGTCTTGCGTTCGGTCCGGATGCAGGAGGATATGGCTTTATTGGAACTTTGGACTGGGCCGGCCTGAACAACGTGTTGCATGACGTGCCTTCGAATGCGTACGGAGGCATAACCGGATACACCATACCGCACGGAACCTACATGATATTTCAGATGATGTTCGCCATCATCACGCCTGCCCTGATTGTCGCGTCCCTTGCAGAGAGAATGAAGTACAGCGCGTTTGTGATCTTCGTAGTGATCTGGGCAACGTTCGTGTATGACTTTGCAGCACACTGGACTTGGCAAATTACCGCGGCTGACAACTATGGCGTGACTCCTGGCTACTGTGGCTTTGGCGGACCTGGAGGTGCGAGTGGCTTTGGAGGCTGCGTCGGTGCGCTGGACTTTGCAGGAGGGACCGTCATCCACATCACATCAGGCTGGTCAGGGCTCGTTATCGCCCTAATGCTTGGACGCAGGCTGGGATACGGCAAGGTCCCAATGGAACCGCACAACGTGTCGATGGTTGTACTAGGTGCCGCTTTGCTGTGGACTGGCTGGTTCGGCTTCAACGCGGGTTCGGCAGCTGCTGCAGCCTCGAACGCAACAAGCGCATTTATAGCAACACAAGTTGCGACAGGCATGGCTGCCGTAACATGGGCGCTGATATCATGGGGACACACGGGAAGGCCATCTACAGTCGGCGCGGCATCAGGCGCTGTTGCTGGACTTGTGGCAATTACGCCCGCATCGGGATTCGTCTCTCCAATGTCTGCGATCATAATAGGCATTCTGGCATCAGTATGCTGCTACGCTGCAGTCGCTTTCAAGAACAGGCGCAAGTGGGACGACGCACTTGACACATGGGCAGTGCACGGCATCGGTGGTCTGACAGGTGCGCTACTAACGGGCATTTTCGCAGAAAAGAGGTTCACTCCATGGGGAGACGACGGCCTCGCGTTTGGCAACCCTCAGCAGCTGGTCGATAATGCAGCTGGCGCATTTGCAGCCGTTGCATGGTCGTTGGGCATCACTGCAGTCATTATCAAGGTAATGGATGCAGTTTGGCCCGGCGGAATAAGGGTCACTCCAAAGGAAGAAGAGATCGGACTCGACCTTGCGCAGCACGGAGAAAGGGCATACGTAATGTAGGGATTCATTCCCCCCTTTTTTCTTCTTTTTCCCTCTCAGCGACAAATAATCTTATATCCAAGTGCATTTGTTATTGCATGCAGCATGAGTGCTCGCGGCAAGTTTACGACGGGTCAGACGTGGGGGGCTTTGAAAAAGGCGTGGAAAGGTTACAAGATTGCCAAGGTGCAGGATGACAAGGCAAGGATGGCGGAATACGCCAAGAAGATCAAGACACTTCAGAATGAGCTTGGCATAAAGCAGTCGTCGTTTCCGGACGTCGGAGTCTGACTTTATTCGTAGACCGCCACCACCCTACTTCCAAGTTTAACCAGCATTGGACCGATGAACGTTGTCAGAGCAACAGCCATCCCTATTATGGGGAACAGTGTGTGGCTAATGACACCGAGATCCTGACCCGTCTTTAGGACTATGAATGAGAACTCGCCGAGCTGGGCCATGCTCAATCCTATTCCGATAGCAAACGTCTTGTCAAATCCGAATAGCCTGACTCCGGCATACACCCCGCCGAATTTTCCAAAGACCGTGACCAGCGTTATAATCGCAACGGGAATCCAGTATGCCGATACCAGCGAAAGGTCCATCAGGGCCCCGATCGTCACGAAGAAAATCGCGCTAAATATCTCTCGGGTGGGGGAAATCATGATGGATATCTGTTCTGAGAACTTGCTGCCGGCAATGATTACACCGGCGAGAAAGGCACCGGTCGCCGCAGAGAACCCGAGTTGATATGAAAGGAAAGCAAGACCAAAGGCGGTTCCGAGCGCGAGCATGATTGTCAATTCATACCGATCCAGCCTCGCCACGAGTGAGAACAGCTTTGGCATTACGAGAACTCCAACGGCTATGGTGCCTCCGATAAACAGGCCTATACTTCCTATCGTAGTGAAGATCTGGCCTATGTCAAATGCGCCGCTCACTACTCCCGAGCTAATTGCGCTTATGATCACTATTGCAACCAAGTCTTCTATGACGAGGACTCCGATCATGAGAATGGCCGAAGTCGACTCGAGCTTTCCCATGTCCTCTAGCACCTTGATAATAATCACGGTAGAGCTTATGGAAAGGGCGGCCGCTAGGAACATTGCGTCATAAAACGACCATCCGAGGGCAGCTCCAACGGCAAAGCCCAGAACAAGCATGACTAGAACTTCGATCAGGGCAATGCCTGTACCGATCTTGCCAATAGCCCTCAGCTGCCGCAGAGGAAATGAAAGGCCAACTCCAAAGAGCAAGAGCACGATTGCGATGTCAGAAAAATTGTTGAGCATCTCGATATCCTTGATTAGTCCAAACGGACCGAATGGGCCGATCAATATTCCAGCCACAAGGAAGCCCAGTATCATAGGCTGCCTTAGGACGTACGCGAGTGCGCCGACCCCAGAGCACACGAGGAGTAAGTATCCTAGGTCGCCTACAAGTTCGATGCCTCCGCTCAATTGTCTAGCCTCAACAAGATTTCAGTCGCTTTATAACGAAGAGTTAACTTTACTTCACTTTTCCCTTAGCGCCATGTACGAATTATCCATTAAGAATAAATACGAGATTTTCGCATGGTGCAACTACTTGGCATCTCGACAAAAGGAAGCCGAGATTATAAGCGAAATACTACTAAAGGCTGCGAGCGAGCCGCAGTTCAGAAATGACCTGATAAGGGATCCCGGCATTGTCCTTGAACAGTATGACGTCTCGCCAGAAGCAAAGCTGATCATAAAGCGCAGCATCATAGACCTGACCCAGTAACTGAAGTTAAATCTAAGGGAATGCTGTTATGATTTTAACCGCATAAAATGATACTTCCATTCGCCACAGTGCGATCAATAGCCACTAAAAATGAGATGCTAGCCTACCAGCTGGCGCCTGCTTGCTGACGCATGTGATAATAAAGGTACTGCTGGGCGTAACCCGCGTATCTTCCAAAGTATTGTCTTATTCGATCAGTTATCACGTCATACTGACGGGAGGTAAGTTTGTCACTGACTTTGCTGTCGAACAACCATGGATAATTTTTGGAGAGCGCCCTTGCGATCCATACGTCCACTGGAAATGCTTCGAGTTTGTCGAGAGAAAATAGAAGCACACAGTCGGCAATCTTGTTTCCAACCCCGTAGATTTGAGTAAGCTGGCGTTTCGCATCATGGTAGCCCTTCTTCGTTAACATGCCAAGATCTAGAGTGCCATTCACGATGCTGTCGGCCACTGCTTTGATGGCCTTTGCCCTGTAACCTAGGCCGCATTGCAACAGATCGCTCGTCTGCGCTTTGCTGATTTCATCGGCCGAGGGAAAGGAAAAGAATTCAAGGCCATCGAGCATTACGCGGTCGCCGAATCTGCGTGTAAGGTTGAACAGCATTCTCCGGATCATGGATATGTTGGTGTTGCTAGCACAGACAAATGAGAAGAGGCACTGTTCGGGTTCTTGCCTCATGAGCCTCAGACCTGGATACGTGCTCAGGAGCCGCCTGACAAGGGGATCCCGTTTAAGTTCCGAATATATAGTCTTGACATCGTCGTCTAGTCTAAATATCCTGTTTTCACAGGAGTCAAGTTCAGGAATTGAAGCGAACTTGCAAATACCTTCGGCCTCGCTGATCTTCACGACATGGCGCCCGTATATTCCGTACCATGAATCGAGGCGTCTTTGCCATAGGAATACCTGGCCGCTGTTGATGGTTCTTACAGGGTCAAAGCTCTCCAGGGTTGATGACTGCAATTGGGTCTTCTCTTATGCAATCGTGAGGATCCTTATTGAACTTTCTCGTGAGCATTTGCTCACGGCATTAACATTAAATAAATGACGCGTGTGATCCGATTGACATATGGGTTCTAGCGATTCACCAGATCCGATTGATGCCTTCAAGAAAGTGATTGAAAAAGGTAGCGAAGCGCAGAAGGACTTTATGAAGCAGTTTTCCTCGATCCAGCAGGACGCGATGCAGAATTATTTCGCAGTCCTTCGCGGCCTATCATTCTACAATGCGATGTTCAAGACGACAGTTCAGAGCGGGGGCAGAATCTCCATTCCCGAAGCGGAAAGGCAGGCTCTCAACATTGAAGACGGCGACCTTGTGCAGGTAATAGTCGTTCCGATAGAGCGACGGCGCAAGACGAAGGAAGGCTAGCATCAGCTATTGTTGCTGACCAGGAATTTCAAGACCACCTTGCTAAACGCCATAGGCTTTTCCACGTACGGGGTATGACCGCAGTTCTTTATTACGACTAGCTGGTTGTCAGGGATCTCGTTATACTCCTTGGCAAACTGTAGAGGTATCATTTTATCGCTGTCTCCCCATACGAGAAGGGTCGGAGAGATTATCTTGGATATCCTTCCCTGAAGCTTTGGTGCATGCCTCATTCCAAGCAACGTCGACATGTAAGCATACTTTGCGTTCGGAAGCCTCATCCTATTCACAAAATCCATCACAATTTCCTTGGTGACTACATCCGGGTCATGGGCCATGCTCCTAAAGGCACTCCATGCGTTTTCGTAGGTCGGATAAAGCGCAGCCATTATGTACGCGTCAAGAACCGGCGTGGAGGTCCGCATCATCCCTGCAGGTGAGGCGAGAACAAGCTTTTCCACCCTCCTATTGGATCTGATCGCAAACTCTGTCGCAAGATGACCACCAAACGACGAGCCCACCATGCTGGCCTTGGTTATCCTTAGACGTTCTAGGAATCCCACAAGAAAGTCCAGAAAGAAATCCATGGAATACTCTACCGTAGGCTTGTCACTATAGCCAAACCCGATAATGTCAGGCACTATGACTCGAAAATACTTTGACAGAGGTGGAATAACACGCGACCATCTCTCAGCAGAGGCTCCAATTCCGTGCAGGAGTAACAGTGTCTTGGTTGAATCAGAGGAAGAGTAGTCCAAAAAACGAATTGCATGTCCATCAACATAAGTCATCTTCTGAGGCATGGACTGCTGCTGCAATTAGCTCGATACTAGCCGGACTTCACTTAATATGTTTATGCGGGCGCGAGACCGTAAAGATTCGCGGCGAATCCTCTCATCACGTTCATGGAATAATGCCTTTGGTCTTGGTAGAGCAGCAGCTCCTCCATTTGCTTTCTTTTTCTCTGTTCAAGGAGCCCCGCAATATTCCGCGTTCGCTCAAGATGGTGAAATGTTATCGTTATCGAAGTCCTTTCTAGCAATACCTTGATGGCCATGCATATTCTCTGAATAATGGCATCCCTTATTTCAGAGAGCCCATGTAGCTGCTCCACGCTGGTCTTGGAGTCGCTGCGAACCTGTACCAGCGTACGCATATCCTTCCCCTGGAGAGCAGCCATCCTTTCTATATGACGCCTGTTATCGGCAAGGGCAAAATAAATTGCCAGCATCTCCATTCGCTCGACACCAAACCTCTGATTACTCGATGATGGCTTCAAGAACCTGATTCTGCTGGAATTTGTCGAATGATTGTACCATGCGACATGACCGGAAGGCGACCCATCAGCGTCAACGGTTATGCCTGACAGAAGCAATCCGCGAGAATGTTATGGAGCGGTAGCATATGACCTTATCTGTACATGAGATTTTAGCGGGTGATTCAAATGTTTGACGTCCTAAGATCAGCTAGAGCCTCGAATCGAGATACCGCGAGAATGTGCATATTTCGCTAGGAAGTATCTGCAATTCTTGCGGACGATATCTCGATAGAGGTGAGGCTCTTCCCTGAAGGCTGGCGTATCAGATTCGTAGTGCCCGCATCTCCAGCAGATCCACTCCATCCATTTTCCATCCTTGTATCCGTACAATTCTCTGTTGCAGGACGGACATAACATAGACTACTTCGCGCAACAGTTGCCGCATACCTTTTCTACAATGATGCTCAATGAATTTGGAGCGATTGCTAAAACATGATGCTGCGGTTCAAACCCGAATTAATTTAAATTTGTGTCGGAGTCCTACTTCCGGACAGGATGGCTGGAAAGCAAAAGCAGGTCTCCGTCTCGCTTGACAAGGCTTCAATCGCTGCGGGACAGGAACTGCATGGGACAGTATACATAAGTTACCCGGGAAGGTTCGATAGCCTAGTCATCAACTCCCAGATAGAGAATTCAAGTGACGTGTTTTCATATACGAGCCTTAATGGGAAAAAAATCAACCACCCTTATGCACGGCTGTCGATCTTCAAGGCTGAACTTGGCGGCAGGAGCACAATTGACTTTACTGCTGTTACCAGGCATGTTCCGGCAGCAGGATATTCAAACGTAAAGTTCCGGGTATCAATTATTCAGGAACACAAGGAAGTTGTCGACGATGTTGCACACCTTAGAATAGTAAAGCCCTAGGAAAAGTTCTCTACTACCTCGACACTACCCTGCATCCATGGATGAGGAACGCAGCGGTACGCGTACTCTCCAGCTTTTGTGAAGAGAAACTCGTACGTCAGCCCTGGCATAACGAATGCTCCTCCCTCCTCCGACGGGCGTACTTGTGAGTCAAAGACACCGCTGTACAAGTCTTTGTAATCTGTGTCGGTTGTGACCGTGTGAGGAAAAGTATCCTGATTGGTCCAGATGACTAGGTTCGACCTGCCTAAAGTTGCCCGCACTTCTTTTGGAACATAGAACTTTGGGTTCGCTTCAAGCGCAGAACCTTCGCTTATCGTGACTTTGGTCACGTCAGGGGGCTCGAGCACCTCCTTCGGGAATACGGGCTTTGCGTTTGCCTGCGGGACGTAGACGAATTGGTAATAGCCCATACTTACGCCTAGAGCTACAACGAAAGCGATCATGCTAATGCCTCCGGCGTGATTATCCATTGAGAACCCCCAATTTCATCGAACGTTTTTTCAATATAAAGCTTGTCTGGAGGGTCAAGTTGTCTTGTGACCTTTTGAACTATCTTTTTCTATTTTAGCTGCAGATTTGGTCCGCTGATCGCCTCCGTCAGGCATCGACGCTGACTTGCCGCCGCTCTGAGCTCCAGTAGAAGCCTGCTTCTGTTGCTGCGACAACTGGGGAGTTTTTTCTCCCCCAACCTTTGAACTCGCAGTCGGCGGAGGTGCGAGAGGTTTTTCTGCCGGTGGCGCTGCAGGCGCTGGCTTTGGAGCCGCAGGCATGGGCCTGGCTGTCGCAGGCGGCGTCGGCTTTGGAGGCGGGGCCTTTGCCATCACCCTGCCATACCTATAGAGGTGGAACATGCCAGCAAATACAATCATCATGATCCCCACTATGAAAAGCGAGTAGTTCTTCATCCCTTGCAGCATTGCATAGTAAGCGGAAATGTTCAGATAGACCTGGAATGCCAATAGCACTATGAACAAGATGTAGAGCCATCTTTGCGAGAAGCTTATCGCACTCTTCGATGCTTTTTTCGGTTGGAGTTT
>JBOGQL010000259.1:0-11314 GCA_050748985.1 Nitrososphaera sp.
ACTGCGTTGGCTATGAGCGCGGAAGCCAGGATCACAGGAATAACGGAAGTGTATAACAGCTTGATCGGGTAGACCGCAGTGAACCCCCTGTACTTTGTCGAAACGATTGGGATATCGACATGTATCCCTTCAATATACACGAGCACGAGAATGACTCCTATCGTCAGTGCGAGGACGAACAGGCTTGGAAGCGCGCCCTGTCTGAAAATAGCCTCTTCGCCGATGCCATTTGACGCTGCGTCGATGGTGAAGGGCAGAATTCCTACCGGCCCGTCATCTGCAGGAACCGGGCTGAACACCCCCCACAGCACAGTCTGAGCGATTCCCGCCATGATGAACAGGCTGAGCCCTGAGCCTACGCCCCACCCTTTCTGCACCATTTCGTCCATCAGCATGACGATGATGCTTGCCCCTATAAGCTGGCCGATTACCACGTAGATTGCATATGGAGCGTCCGGAGCAGTCAGCGGTCCGTACACGCTTGCGCCGTAAAGCGCGCCCTCTGCCACGATCACAATAATCGTCACTATCTTTGTCGCGGAAGTAAACAGCGATCTGTCGTCTGGGTTCTTGAAGTCCAGTTTGATCAGGTCCGACCCCTTGAGCAGCTGCATCAGCAACCCGGCCGTGACTATAGGGCCAATTCCCAGCTCCATCAGCGTTCCCTGCTGGGCGGCGAAAATTACTCTTGCAAAGGCTAGGAAGTCAAACCGCGGGTCGTCTGTTACCCCGTAAAGCGGAATCTGTCCCATGACGAGGTATGCCAGAAGCGCGATGCCTGTCCAGACAAATTTTTCAGTCAGAGATATCTTTCGCTTTGGCTTGGGAACCTGCGGGACATAGACAGAAACGGACTTGATGATCCGCCTGAGCCCGTGTTCACTCTGCTTTTCGCTGCTCATCGGTCAAAACCTCTCCACCTGCAGCCTCGATTTTCGCCCTGGCACTCTCCGATACCTTTGCTACCTTGATCGCGTAAGCGCTGCCGATCCTGCCTCCGCCAAGGAGCTTGTCGTATCCCAGCGAGGTCAGGTCGAGCACTACCTTGCCTTTATCGTCGGCCTTGCCGTGCCTCGCAAAAGCAGCGTCGAGGTCGCGTATGTTCAGCCACCTCTGCACAAGGTTGCGGTTAAAAGAGTTGAATGGATCGTGACCAAAGTGGTCAGGTTCCTCGATTACTGTCCTGATGAAAAAGTGCTTGTGCTTCCCGGCGCCGCCGATGCCGCCCCTGCTGCCGGCCTGCCTGTGCTGTCCTATCTGACCCCACCCGCAATACCGGCTGCCGCGCTGTCGCCTGCTTTTTCTAAATCTAGTAGCCATTGACTATCTCACCCGCATGCCGATGGAACTTGTTATTTCTCGTCTTCTTTCACCTTAATTAAGTCTTGCTGCACGCTAGATCATTCTTTTGACAATTTCTACAAGCTCGGCGTCGTCTCCGAGTACACCGCGTTGGGTGTACTGAGTCTTGGTCTTTCTCTTGAATCCACCCCTTGGTGGTCCAAGGGCAAACCAAGGCTTGATGCCTTCGATCTTTGACATGGAGATCTTGTTCTCCGCGATTGCAGACGCAAAGTCTTCAACGCTCTTGTACTCTTTGGGAAGATCGGCTTTCGTAAGTAGCTTGTAGCCTGTCTTGCGGCCGCGCTTTTCAAGAAGTTCCTTTACAATCCCGGCGTCAGCCTTTGTCCATGCCACGACCTCCTTGACCTTTCTGAGCATGCCAAGATACTCAGGGCTTTCCGGCACTATTGTTGCCCTGAACCGCCTGTCAAGATTAAGACCGTCTAGTGTCATCCGTGCCCATTCGGGAATGTTTACTGTCCCCTTGATTCTTACCACAAGGTACGCCATTTTCATCAGCCCACGCTGTAGGTGCTCCTTAGAGCGTTAAATACCGCTTTGGTGGTCGACGACATCGTGTTTGTCGAGCCAAAAGTCTTTGTCCATGAATCCTTCAATCCAGCCAGCTTTAGCAGGCTCTTGATGTTCGCGCCTGCCACTATGCCCAGACCCCTGGGGCCGGGTATGATGTCTAGCGTCACGCTGCCGCCCCTTCCCCTGACCTTGAAGGGAACCGAATGGAGCTGGTTGCACTTGCACTCCCAGCTTCCGCAGCCAAGCTTAACCGGTATTACGTTCAGGTAGGCGGCATTGGTCGCTTTGTCTATTGAAACCCTCATCTGGGAGGCTTTTCCCTTTCCGATCCCGAACCATCCTGCTTCATTGCCCACTGCCACCAAGGCATTAAAGCGAGTCATTTCGCCCGCGTCGGTCTGCTTTTGCACGATGCCGACGTGGACCACCTGGCTCTTGATGTCCGGTAATAGGTGCCTGACGATTTCGGATTCCTGGATTCTCATCCCGTTTTCGTAAATCTGATCCATCGAGTTAATCTTGCCGGCGAGCACCATGCTTCCCAGGGTCGTGCGCGGCTTCCACTCGACCTGCTGCTGCGGAGATGACGAAAATTGACGGCTCATTTCTTCTTGCTCTTGCCTCCCTTGTCCGACTTTTTGCCCTTCTTTTCACGCTTTGCCTCCTTCTTTGCCGGCTTTTCCTTCTTTTCCCTCGGGGCAACCTTTTTCTTTTCCGGCTTCGCTGCCTTTTCTTCTTCCGCTGGTGCCTCTACTTTCTTCTCTGCTTTTCTTGCCGCGGCGGGCTTGCCCGCAGAAATTTTGCTCCTTATTTCCTCAAAGTGAGCAGGGTAGTCTTCTGGGTTTAGACCATTTTTCAACAAGTTGGAGAACCGCGAATTGTACACTTCTAGGTTCGCCTTCAGTGCGCTGGCATAGTCCGCGATGTGCTTCCCCGTTACTCGCTCTTCTGGAGGGAGCGAGTCCTCAGAGACGGGGATCTTTATTCCCGAGTCGACAATGCCTTTGAGGCACGCGGCTACCCTTGAAGTGAAATGATCCTTTCCGACGTACAGAACCGCATTTTCAACGCCCTTTTCAATTGCCTGCTTTGCCAAAAGCATGCCTGTGAGATAGCAGGCCGGCAGGTTGTTGAACGCGCCCTTCCAGCCATGCTTTTGCAGCGCTCTGCTGTGGGCCGAAGCCACCACTATGTCGCCTGTCGGCGTTGGTTTCAGGACTTGCGCAGCGACGTTCTGGTCGCTGACTTTGACAGTGACAAAAGAGTGCCTGCCTAGGAGCACGGCAGCCCTCTTGTGGTAATTCGTTTTATCGAGTCTAATCCTCCTTAACGTCTGGACATATGTCAACAGTTAATCACTATTCAACGATTAGAGATGCAACAAATCTGAAGCACTTATAAACGTTAAATAAAACTCCTATGCTTTCTTCATTCTTTTTGCAATCGACGCAGCATACGCGCCAGCTCCGACGCCGTTGTCGATGTTCACGACTGCGAGCCCGAGAGTACAGCTCTGCAACATCGACGCGAGCGCGGCGACGCCATTTCCCCCAAAGCCATAGCCCACAGACGTTGGAACGCCTATCACAGGAACGTCAACCATGGACGCGACGACTGAGGCGAGCGCCCCTTCCATGCCAGCGACAACAACGATAGCTCCCACGTCCTGCGCCATCATTTCTTTGAGTTCTGGGAAGATCCTGTGCATGCCGGCAATGCCTACGTCGTAACCTACGATTGAATGGCAGCCCATCGCCTTGGCAACCAGGCGCGCCTCTTCAGCAACTCCGATGTCAGAGGTTCCTGCTGCCATTATTCCAATTCTTGCCGCCGTCATTTTCCGCCGGAAGGACTTTTCCGATGCCAAGAATGTGGTACTGTTTTTTCCCACTTCAATAATTAGCCCTCTCCTCTTTAGCGCGCCTGCAACCCTTGATAGCTGAGCTTTGCGTATCCTGCTGATCACCACCTGTCCGTTCCGCCGGATTGCAGCCAGTGCAATCGTGATCACGTCGCGATATTCCTTGCCCCCGGCGAATACGATCTCGGGCATGCCCTTCCTGACTTGCCTTCCTACGTCGAGCTTGGCGAAATCGCCGACCTTCTCGATGGCGTGAATCGAGATATGCCTCCGGACTTCGTCGTAGCTGAGGCTCCCATTTGCAAAGTCGTCAAGAATATTTCGCAGATCCATCTGACAGCCCGGTATTTGCATGCGACGAGATAAAAGGGTTGTTTAAGCAGCTAGAGCGGAAGGGCTGCGATAGCTTCCCTTACGCTGATCACTCCTTTGCTCAAGATTTCCTGTTCAAAATTGTCCAGCTTCAACTCTATAATCCGCTCGATGCCTTCCGCGCCGACAACTACGGGAACTCCTATGCAGACATCGGAGACACCGTATTCTCCCTCAAGAAATGCCGACACCGGGATCACCAGCTTTTTGTCCTTGATCGAGGATTCGAGCATAGTCGCAACAGCATTCCCGGGCGCGTAAACTGTTGCTCCCTTTAGCGCAATAACATCGGCCGCAACTTTCCTAGTCTTTTCGAAGATCTCCGAGGCCTTCTCTTTTGAAATAAAGTCATGAAGCGGGATGCCCCCTATCGAAGAGAACCTTGTCAGAGGCAGCATGTTTTCTCCGTGTTCGCTTATCACCATGGCTTGGATAGAATCTCGAGACATCTCGGTCGCATCCTGTATAAAGCTCTTGAACCGGGAAAGGTCGAGCATCCCTCCCATGCCCATGACCTTGTTCTTCCTCGCGCCGACAACCTTGAGCGAAAGGTAGGTCATCGGATCCAAAGGGTTTGTAACAACTACGATGATCGCGTCCTTTGCATAATTTGCTATCTTGGATGAAACGTCCTTGACGATGCCAGCATTTATCTTGAGCAGATCCATCCTTGTCATGCCCGGTTTCCTGCCCACCCCTGCGACGAGCACGGCATAGTCGGAGCCGCGCATGTCCTCGTAATTGTTAGAACCCCGCGCTATTGCGTCTGCCCCCCTTTCGGATAGCTGGTGGTTGATGTCCATGGCCTCGCCCTGAGGTAGACCCTGGATGATGTCAAGCAGCAGTATGTCTCTGTCGAGCTCCCTAAGACCGCAGTTGAGCGCGGCGGAAGCGCCGACTTTTCCCGATCCGATTATCGTAATCGTCATGATCGGAGTTGCAGCAATGTCTGGAGTACTTATATCTTTTACAAAATCGGAAGACAATATGCATCAGCTTTAAATTGAGCAGCCTCCGCTACCCTTTCCTGTAATAAGGAATTGTCCAGCAAGAAAAGAGACGACAGCTACTTTGCAGCAGGCCGCCGCAGGAAAAAAAAATACATGATGATAATTATCCCAATTGTCGCAGCCATTGCTGCAGCTGGCGTTGCCGCAGCGGTATTGGCCCCCAGAGATGCATCATCCAATTTTGGACCTCTTGGATCGGCACACGAGCATGCGATATTTGAAGTAAGATTGAATGGAGATGCCGTTGACTTTAGCCAGTCAAAATACCAAGTGCGATCCCAGTTCATTCACGTTGAGAACAATGATGGGACAACGTTGCATAGACACGCCACCAATGTCCCGGTTGGCGAATTCTTGAAGAGCGTGAGGATGAACATTCAGGATAACTGCTTTGTTGCCGACGATGGTCAGCGGTTCTGCGAAGACGGCACCAATCAGCTTCGTTATTTCGTTAACGGCACCGTGAAGTCTTCCATAATGGACTATGTTTTTGCGGATAATGACAGGATTCTGGTCATTTACGGAAGCGAGAGTCAGGAGCAGCTTCAGGCGGCGTTCGAGAGGCTGAATGAAATTGGCCTCCGGAAATAAAGTGATATAAAGCAACGTACGGTACAATTTTAGCAAATGGCAAAGGTTGCCGTAATAGATTCCCAGGTTGCAGGAATAGCAGGCGACATGCTGGTTTCCGCACTTGTTGATGCCGGCGCCAGCGAACGCAAGGTCACCAGCGCAATCTTTGCCTGCCAGGATTTCTTGAAAGGCAGCAAGATAAGTAGGGCTGAATTTGCAAAGGTCATTTCGCACGGCTTTTCTGCTACGCAACTTCGCCTAGCTTGTAAGGACGGCGTAGGAAAACGCTCGGGAGCAGACATGCAACGGGCTCTTGCTCGCTGCTGTGACTCGATTGGACTGGAGCAGCGTGCCAAGGCTTTCGCGCTAGAATCGCTCAAGACTATAATCTCTGCCGAAGCCAAGATCCATGGCGAGGAATTTGACGATGTCCACCTCCACGAAACCTCCAGCATCGATACGCTTGTGGACCTTGTTGGATGCGCCGCAGCGCTGCAGGACTTGAAGCTCTTTGGCTCTAGGATATTTTCCACGAAAGTGGCAGTCGGAGGCGGCTTGCTAAAGTTCTCTCATGGCACGGTTCCAAATCCTTCTGCAGCGATCCTCGAGATCTTCAAGGGGAAGAATTTCATTCTTGTGGGTGGACTTGCTGATGCCGAACTGACCACTCCAACCGGAGCCGCCATGCTGGTCAACCTAGCCCAAGAGGGGAGCGTGAGCTATTATCCGAGCATCTCTCCAGAGATGACAGGCTACGGCGCCGGCTCCAAAGAGTTTCAAGGGTTCGCAAACGTCGTCAGGCTTCTGATAGGCACTTCGACCGTTACTACAGAAACGATGAAAGATACGGTTTGTGTCGTCGAAACGAACATCGACGACGCATCAGGCGAACTCATCGGTAACCTGGTCGAGCGGCTGTCTGACATTGCAAAGGATGTCACCGTCATCTCAGGCATGACAAAGAAGAGCCGCCCGACGTACCTCATTAGAATTATATCGGATAAGGCCCAACTGAACGATGTGCTTGACGTGCTCTTTGCGGAATCCGGGACCCTCGGGGCTAGGGTGCAGGAAGTGGAAAGATTCGTACTTCCCCGGGCCGTAATTGCAGTGCCAGTCAGCATTAATGGCATTTCCTTCAACGTGCATGTCAAGTTGGTAAGGGATTCCAGGAGCGGAAAAATAACAAGTGTCAAGCCCGAATTTGAAGACATCAGGATAATCGCTTCGAGAACGCACGTTTCCGTAAAGCGAACCATGGAGCTGGTGAACTCGCAGGTCATGCAGAAGGTGGGATAGGCGAGCTCTGTTGAAGGACGGATTTGAGCGGCTTGCTGATTGGTTTGCCTCGAATGGTGACAGGGCAGTGGTAGCGCTCTCTGGGGGAGTAGACAGCGCAGTAGTGGCGCTGGCTGCAAGAAAGGCCCTTGGGAATGGCGCGCTGGCCATTACGGCTGACTACAAAACACTCTCTGAGGAGGAGCTGGAGACGGCAAGGCTGGTAGCCAAGGAGATAGGCATAGCGCATAGAGTAATCCATTATGACGAGCTCGAAAATCCCGAGTTTGTGAAAAATGATAACCTGCGCTGCTACCACTGCCGCACAGAACTAGGGCAGCATCTCGCAGAAGAGGCGGGAATGGCAGGCATTACTCTCATCGTTGATGGAACAAACATTGATGACCTTTCGGACTACAGGCCCGGCATAAGGGCTCTTCGGGAAAATGGGGTGCGAAGCCCGATGGTAGAGCTCGGGATCGGCAAGTCTGAGATAAGAAGGATCGCCAAAGAGCTCGGGCTTTCGATTTACGATAAGCCTTCGAATGCGTGCCTCGCGTCAAGGATCCCCACCGGTAAGGCAGTGACCTATGAAAGATTGAACAGGATTGAAAGCTCCGAGTCAATTGTGAAAGCAGTGTTCGGAGTACGTCAGGTTAGAGTGAGGGATCACGGCGAAGTCGCACGGATCGAAGTCGGCAGGGACGAATTGGCAAAGGTGTTTGACGAGGAGCGGCTCGCATTGGTTGACAGCAAGCTGAAGCAGCTTGGGTTCAAGTTTGTGTCGATTGACGCTGGTGGCTACGAGTCTGGCAAGCTGGTAGCAGCTGGTGGCGGCAGTGACTGACAACTCCATCCATCCGATATACATGGACAGCGCCGCATCGACGCCCGTTGCAGATGAAGTGATTGCAGAAATGATGCCTTTTATGAAAGAGCAGTACGGCAATCCGTCATCGATCCATAGCTTTGGTAGGGAGACCACAAGGGCGATACAGCTGGCACGAAGTAGAGTCGCGAAACTGATCGGAGCATTGCCACCTGAAATCACCTTTACATCTGGAGGGACGGAGGCTGACAACCTGGCATTGCAAGGTGTAGCGATTCATGCCAGAAATTCAGGAAAGCCGATCAGGATTATCACAAGTAGCATAGAACATGATGCAGTTCTCGAACCGTGCAAGGAGCTGGAGCGGATGGGGTTCAGGGTGACCTACCTCCCCGTGACTGGAGATGGCATCGTGAGACCATCGGTTCTGAAGGATGCAATCTCGCCCGATGTGGTGCTTGTCAGCATCATGTATGCAAACAACGAGGTCGGAACGATACAGCCAATAAAAGAGCTGTCCGAGATCGCGCACGAAGCCGGCGCGCTTTTCCACACCGACGCAGTGCAGGCTGCGGGAAAGATTCCAATTAACGTGAAGGAACTCGGGATTGACCTGATGTCAATGTCGTCGCACAAGATAAACGGACCAAAGGGAATCGGGGCACTGTTCATCAGGAGTGGCCTCAAACTCGTGCCGATTCTACACGGCGGCGGTCAGGAAGCGACCCTGCGCTCAGGTACCGAAAATGTTCCTGGAATAGTCGGCTTTGGCAAGGCGTGTGAGCTGGCGGCGGAGAGAATGGATCAGTATCGACAGAGGGTAACTGAGCTTCGCGACTACCTTGTAAAGAGAGTGCTTCAGGAAATTCCTCACTCGAGACTGAATGGGTCGCGTACTGACAGAATTCCGGGTAATGCCCATTTCACCTTCTTTGGCGTGAACGGCGAAGACCTGATCATTAAACTCGATGAAAACGGAATCGCAGCGTCTACAGGCTCAGCATGCTCTGTCAAAAGGCAAAAGCCTTCCCACGTGTTAAAGGCGATGGGCTTTTCCTACGAGGAGATAACAGGCTCGCTGCGGCTGAGCCTCGGAATGTATAACACTAAAGAGGAGATCGACGAACTAGTTTCGTCGCTCTCCCGGGTGGTCAGCGAGCTCCGTCAGCTTTCACCGTTCAAAAGCAAGTACGCTTGAAATCTTTTTATTGTGATTTGACCCCTTAACCAACATATGTCCAGCACATCTCTTGCTTCAGTTCCAGAGATAGGCGAAAGGGCCCCTGAATTCGAGCTTCCAGACGCAGACATGAAAATGCACAGGCTAAGCGATTACCGGGGAAAGAAGACAATCCTTGCGTTCTTCCCGGCCGCGGAATCGCCGGTATGCACGGCTGAAATGTGTGCCCTCCGCGACTCGCTTGACCAGCTAAGGGATCTTGGCGCCGATGTTATCGGCATTTCGGTTGACGGCCCCTTTGCGAACAAGTTTTTCATTCAGAACCGTCACCTGAACTTCCCGGTTCTTTCCGACTACAAGCGCGATGTTATCAAAAGGTATGGGATAGTGATGAAGAACCTTGGCCCCCTCAAGGACTACGATGCCGCTAAGAGGTCGGTATTCATCCTAGACAGCAGTGGCAGCGTTGTATACAGGTGGATTTCAGACAACCCGCTTGTGGAGCCAAACTACGATGAAATAAAAGAGGCCCTGAAGAAGTCGACGAACTGAATCTTTCATTTCTTGCTGCACACGTAACTCTCCAGTGCCCTTTGCCAAGCCATATCTTAGAGAGACTGCGAGCCTAGTTGGAGTATTGGCCGTTTTTCTATTCTATCAATGCCACAACGTCGTTTCTCGCGACACTGGCTCCCTGTTTTACTCTTATTTCCTTCAGGTTTCCGTCCTTGTGCGCCTTGACGGCCACCTGCATCTTCATCGATTCAAGGACTACGATGACGTCGCCCTTCTTGACCTCCGTCCCGGCCTTTGCCGGTATGCTGACAACCCTTCCGGGTATCTGGCTGGCCAGGCTGCGGTCTCCGCCGCCGACTCCCGCAAGGGAGGACGCCTTATCAAGCACCTCAGTTAGCTTGCTGTGCTTTTTCACGGTCAGCGGCTGTCCATCTACCATTACCCTTACCTCTGCGCTTCCGGACTGCAAGATCTTTGCATGGTGGAACGTGTTATCTAGCATGAATTCAAACTCGTTTGTTCCTGACTTGAGCAATCGCAGCGAGTGCTTCTTGCCTCCGATCTTTACCTGAATGGAGTTGCCGTCCCCCGTCGTGCGCAAGACTTCGCCGTCCAGGAGCTGCGCGATGTCACCTACCCTGAATTCCATATCAGAATAATGTTCCCCTCATCTTCCACTTTGACTTTGTCGCCGCGTTCTGCACCTCACCGGCCTTTTTCACGAACTCGGACTGCATCAGGATGGCTGCCACCGCGGCTGATGCCTTGCCATTTGCGCGCTCTATCGCGTCCTCCTTCATCTTGTCAAAAAGCTTGAAGCGCTCTAAATAATCTGTAGAAAGCTCGCCCTTGATAAAGTGCTGATCGTCCATGATCGTCTTGTAAAGCGGGATAGTGGTGTTGATTCCTTCTATCGCGAATTCGTCGAGCGCGTTTTTCATCCTCGCCCTTGCTTCCTCAAAGTTCTTCCCCCATGCAAGCAGTTTGGCAACAAGGGAGTCGTAGTAGCCAGAGACCGTGCAGCCCGGATACAGGTACGTGTCCACCCTGATTCCAGGGCCGTAGGGTATGTTGCAGCTCGGCACAGGCCCGACCGATGGAGCAAAGTCGTAGAACGGGTCCTCGGCATTTATCCTGCACTCAATTGCGCAGCCGTTCATTTTCAGGTCCTCCTGCTTGAACGGGATCTGCTCTCCCTGCGCAACCGCTATCTGCAGCTTGACCAGATCAAGGCCGGTTACCAGCTCGGTTACGGGGTGTTCCACCTGAAGGCGGGAGTTTATCTCGATAAAGTAAAAGTTCCCCTCTGGGTCCCGGAGGAATTCGGCCGTGCCGGCGTTCAGATAGTCCACCGCCGCGGCGGCTCTAACCGCGATTTCGCCGACCCTTTCCCTTGTCTTCTCGTCCATCACCGGCGAGGGCGACATCTCGATCAGCTTCTGGTGGCGCCTCTGAATCGAGCATTCACGCTCGAATAGATGTCTGCCGTTGCCGTGTGAATCCCTGATCAGCTGGAACTCGATGTGCCTGATTCGCAGCAGATATTTTTCAACATAAAGGGCTGCCTTGCCAAAAGCCGCGCGTGATTCCGCAGAGGCCATTTCGAACTCTTGCCTGAGCTGCTTTTCGTCGTTGGCCAGCCTGATGCCCCTTCCTCCGCCTCCAAACGCAGACTTCAAGAGAACCGGGTAGCCTGCCGCGTGCGCGACGTCTGCTGCCTTATCCACGTTCTCTATGATGTCGTCGCTTCCCGGGACGGTCGGTACCTTTGCCTTCTTCATCACCTCCTTGCACTTCATCTTGTCACCGGTGAGCTC
>JBOGQL010000260.1:0-7655 GCA_050748985.1 Nitrososphaera sp.
ATACCGGACAGAGTGGTGGGCACTAGCGGACGCAAAGTGGCGCCCTTGCTATACGTCGCGATAGGGATAAGCGGCGCAATGCAGCACATTGCCGGCATGAAAGAAGCGGGATTTGTTGTCGCCATCAACCCTGACGAAAGTGCGCCGATAAAGGACGAATGCGACATATTTATCAAAGGAAGGATGGAGGACGTAATTCCGCTCCTGCTGGATGAGCTCAGGAGCCAAAAACCAGCGATAAAGGTGAAAAAATAAAATGACGGAAAAATATGACGTCGCGATTATCGGCGGCGGCTCTGCAGGTCTTGCCGCGCTTAAACAACTGTCAAACCTTGGCAAGCAGGCCGTGCTGCTGGAGGCGGGCAGGCAGACCGGCACCAAGAATGTTTCTGGCGGCATCCTGTATTCCAAGAAACCGAGACAGGGCCGAGCGTACAATGTCGAGGACGTATACGGCCCCCAATTCCTGTCTGAACTTCCTGTCGAACGCAGGATTACAAAATACATGCTCCACTCCACTTCGCGCAACAAAGTTTTTACAATGGATCTCACCGCTGCGCACGAGTACGAGGCCAACTTTGGCTATTCTGTACTTCTCGGCAGGCTTAATCGGTGGTTCTCCCGCCAAGCGGCCGAAAGCGCCGAGAGGCACGGGGGTGGAATCGTTTCCGGCGTTCACGTGAGATCGATCAGGTGGGAAGGAGAGAGGACGATCGTGGAGACCGACGAGCTCGAGAATTTTGAGGTTAAAGCGATAATCGCGGCTGATGGGGTCAACTCCGAAGTCGCAGAGATGACAGGGGCCAGGGCCAAGTTCACGCCGGAACAGCTCTACCAGGGGGTCAAGGTCGTAGTAAAGATGCCCGAAGAGATAATCGAAAACAAATTCGGAATCGGACCGGACGAAGGAGCCGCCCATCTATTTGCCGGCGACATAACGCTCAATCACATAGGAGGAGGGCTCCTCTACACAAACCGCGACACCCTGTCCGTCGGTGCGGTTTACCACTTTGATTCGCTGATCGACCGACCCGCAGATCCAGACAGCTTGGTAAATGCCGTTCTCAAGAATCCGATGGTTTCCGAAATGATCAGCGACGAAGTCACGGTAAAGGAGGAGATTGACCGCGACCTTCCGAAAGAGGAGCAGCTCCGGATTCGGTTCGCCGTAAGCAAGCTGATAAAGACCTGGAACGAGCTCAGGGACTCGTACTACTCGCCCTCTTCAAGGAAAAAACTGGTGGAGAGCGGCAAGTACAAGACGGAAGACGAGATAAAAGCCAGGCTAGATTTTGTACAGAACGAGCTTGCGACAAAGTACCGGACCAAATTCGTTACGGACTACGTCGAACTCGAGTATTCCGCAAAGCTCGTACCAGACGGCAAGCGCTGCATGATGAAGGACCCTTACTACCGAAATGTTCTTTTCATAGGCGACGCGGCTGGAAGAGGGATCTTTATCGGGCCGCGCATCGAGGGTCTGAATGTCGGGATCGATGACGCAGTGCGCGCCGCTAATGCGGTCGCTAGGGCAATAGACAGGAACAACTACTCGCCCCAGTACATGGGAGAATACTACAGCCAGCTAGTGAGCGATAGCCCGTACACGAAGGACATGAAAGAAATTGACAAGGACTACCTGAAAATTTTCCTGGACGCAGCAAAGGACGTCCCTAAGGACGTCATAGGCCAGCGTTACGGATTGGTATTCAAACTGATGTCGAGCGGGACTCTACGGGGGCTCGCTGTCGGCTTTGCCAATATCCTCGGCTACGACAGGCTGCTCCCGCTTGTCGAATCGGAGGACACGTACGTCCAGGTGCCGATAGAACTTGCGGAAAAAATGGGGAGACCTATCACCGCTACGTATGAGCCATCAGTACCCACGCTAGCGGATCGCGTGGCAAAGCTAAAGTACGAGGACGATCGCGTCTCGCACATCAAGGTGCTCAATCCAAGATCCGAATTCATGAAAAAGATGGTAACTCTGTGCCCGACAAACTGCTACAGTCTAGAAGGAGAAGACGTGACCCTTCAGCACGAAGCATGCGTAGAATGCGGCACTTGTGCGAAGGAGACGGAGTGGCGACACCCAAGGGGAGAAAAAGGGGTAATCTACCAGTACGGCTAGTACTTCCACTTTATGGAACATCCGACCGACGGATCAAAGTCCTTTTCTAGCTTCTCCCCCTTCAGCAGCTTCCGAACATTGTTTTCCATCACTGGCGTCCGGGGGGTGGCCTCGGGTTCAAGCGCGTCGTTTATCCTTCCATGAAATACAAGCCGGCGATCTGCGTCGAAAAGGAAAGGATCAGGTGTGCACACGGCTCCGTAGGCCCTAGCAATCTCCTGGGTATCGTCCATCAAGTACGGGAAATTCAAACCGTAAGCCTTGGAGAATTTTTTCATGTTATCATAGCCCTCGTCCTGATAGTCGGGGTCGTTGCTGTTTATTCCTATCACCTGCAGCTCTGAGGGCTTGAACCTACCCTGAAGCGATACGATGTCCCCTATCCTTGCCTTTACGTAGGGGCAGTGGTTGCAGATAAAGACGACAAGCGCTGCGGTACTTCTGTAATCCTGAAGGGAATGCGCGTTGCCGTCGACGCCCTTTAGTTTGAACGCCGGAGCCCTGCTTCCCGTTGTGAGAACTTGGGGTGACGAAGCTGTCTTGACCATGACTATCATTCATCAAGAAGACATTATATCTATTACGAATGGCAACCATTTCACGGCCGATGAGTCTAGGTCTGGACCTAAAGGTTGTGCCTCACTATTTCCTTCTTGTTTTGCTCTTCCTAGGTTTTCTGGAAGCTCCAGATCTCTTGATTCGGCGCGGCGGATTCTCGCTGACTTTCCTGGCTTCTTTAATAGCTTCGGCGCACGCCTTTCTTATCTCATCGTACGCCGTAACATCCTTTATTTCAAGGATCGCCTGCAATGCCTCCTTGCCATAGCTGCCTGCCAACTCCTCAATCGCCTGCCTCCGTTCGTTCATATCCAGCGACCACTTCGCTGATTCCTTGAGCTGCCAAAACCTGTCTCCGATAGTACGCAATGCGATAAGCCATTTGGCTTCCGAATTATTTATGTTTACGCATGTTTTCCTTCCTGAAACGAGTTTACGAGATTTTCACTTGGATCCTTTGTGCTGCGCGTACTCACTCCGCGAGTTTATAAGAGAATCCTACCAAAGATCCATCGATGTACAGCAGAGACGGAGGCAAGCCAAACAAGCTCTTTGCTATCATCGTCATCGCAGCCTCTGCCGCCGCTGCTATAGCCGCTCTTGTGTTCGCATTTTACGGGATCTACTTCCTCTTCTTTCTGGTGCCGCTGTCATTCGGTCTTCCTTGGTCCGTAAAGAGGCTCCTCCGCAACAAGGCAAGGAAGCAGTGGAACGTGGAAGACCTGCGCTGAGCCTGCTGCCCGGAATCCCTTTGTTATCAGACCCAATAAATAATATTATCAAGGAAAATTCGTATGGACTAAGATGCCGGAATCGATAGACGAGATTCTGCTGCTGCCGCAGCGAAAGCTCGTGGTATCGCGAGATGACATCTACCTCGACAACGCGCAGGTAAAGAATGACATTTTTATCCTCGCGGTTGAAGAGTCACGAGGCTCAGCGGGAGGAAGAGCTGCCGGCTCGGGCCACAGACGGGTCAGCAAGATCTACGGATTTTCCTGCGAATCTGGCAAATGCTCGAGGCTCTTTGAGACAGAAGACCAGGCAATTATAGAACGATTCGACATCCCCTACAGCGCCGTCGCAATGGACGTGCGCCTTTCAGATGGCAGACCGCACGTAGTGCAGGGAATTGTCGACCCGGAAATGGTTGCGTCTTACCAAGCAGTTATAAGCAATCTAAAATAGGCTTGGCTCCCTCAAGCGGCATAATGGCGGAGAACAGTGATCTGAGACTGGAGAAAATGGCTGCAGCAATCGAGGATCTGATCCAGATGGGAGCCCTCCGCCTCTCGGGCGAAAAGGGAGAGAAGGCTCTACTTTCGCCGCAGTTCTCTCTCGTAGTGTCAAACGTCATGTCAGACATGAAGATCGGTCGGGATGCCGAGAAGGACCAAGTAATGAAGATGATGTACTATTCGCTTCTGATCTACATGAGCGAATATCTGAATATCCCCAAGTCGCTAACGATGGCTTTCGGAAATGACCTCGAGAAAAACAGGGAGAGCATGGAGTCCGGCGAACTAGTCACGACCTATGTTTCCGTACTTGCAGAATTGTGGGCACAAAATGCGAGAGGCTCCAAGGGTTAACCTCATCGGGCGATTGTACCTGACGGCAAAAACCCGAAACAGGATGACTTTTAAGTCAAGGAATTGATCTGCCAGACTGCCATGCTTGTGAGGGCTCTTGGGTCAAATCTTATTCAATCGATCCCGCTTCTGCAGAAGCCGGCCGACGCCAAGAAGAAAAAAGTCTGGGTTGAAGCATACGGGTGTTCAGCAAGCATGGCTGATTCTGAAATGATATGCGGAACCCTGAAGGGCGCGGGTTATGATATTGCGGAGAGCCCAAGTGAGGCCGCACTCAGCATCATAGTAACGTGCTCTGTCAAGGATGCGACAGAGCACAGAATGCTCAGTAGAATAAAGTCACTGGCAGAGTCAGGCAGACCACTTGTTATCGCGGGCTGCCTGCCAAAGGCAGACCGGGCAAGAATCGAGGCGGCAAGCCCTACGGCAAGCCTCCTGGGTCCCCACTCCATCGACAGGGTTGCTGACGTCGCATCGTCAGCTCTGTCAGGGGCCAAGCTCGTAGCGCTGGAGGATTCCCTGCTGGACAAGATCAACATCAGCAGGGTAAGGGTCAATCCCGTAGTGAGCATAGTCGAGATAGCGAGCGGGTGCCTTAGCGAATGTACCTTCTGTCAGACAAAGCTCGCAAAAGGATGGCTCAGGAGCTACCGAATTGGCGACATCATGAGGCAGATCAAGTCCGATGTTAAAAGCGGGTGCAAAGAAGTCTGGCTCACCTCGACAGACAACGGCTGCTATGGAAAGGATATCGGCTCTGACCTGCCAGAGCTACTGCAGGCATGCTGCTCTATCGAGGGCTCATTCAGGATTCGTGTGGGAATGATGAATCCGATGTATCTGCCGGGAATGCTAAGCAGGCTTGCAGATCTGTTTCGTCAGAATGACAAGCTCTACAAGTTCCTTCACCTTCCGGTGGAAAGTGGAAGCGACAAGATCTTGAGAAAGATGAAGCGAGGCCATACTTCCAAAATTTTTCAGGAGGCGGTGAAGATCATCAGAAAAAGGATTCCAGAAATGACAATTTCTACAGACATCATTGTAGGATTCCCTTCGGAGACCGAGGAGGACTTTGACGCAACGCTTAGAGTTATCTCGGATTCGGAGCCCGATACAGTCAACATATCTCGCTACGGCGCTCGACCCGGGACAGAGTCTGCAGGATGGAAGGAGCAGCGTGTCATCTCTCAAGTGGCAAAGGCAAGATCAGAGCGTTTGCACGCGCTGGCCAAAGAAATCGCGACGAAGCGTAATACTATTTGGCAGGGCTGGGAAGGCGAAGTAACGATTGACGAAATCAGAAAGGGCACCCCGCAAGGAAGGAACTACGCATACAAGCCAGTCATGCTTCCGGGGAACAAGCAAATTTCACTTGGCGACAGCAAGCGCGTCAAAGTCTTTGATTTTTCCAATTTTTCATTAAAGGCCAGAGCAATTCTATAGCCTAGCTCAACTTTGTTACGTCGCGCATTACTTCTGTTTGATTACTAAAGCTTTTTAACATGACACTTGTATTGTGTGGCGGGGAGCTCGGGGGTAACGTTGAACGATCTTTTATTGAAGAATCCTATACTGCTGGTTGGCATCGGCGGGGCCGGCAGCAAGATTGCCAAAAGCGCAAGCGCAACTGTTGGATGCAGGAGCATTTTGATAAGCAACGACAAGAACGATCTGGCCGACTACAGTGAGACGCGTGTTCTGGTTGATTCTGGAGAATGGGTCAACCCATCAAGTTACAAGCTGCGTTCATTCGCACAGCTTCGCAGGGACGCAATCAAGGCGGCGGTCGGTGGTTTCCACACAGTAATAATAATCTCGAATCTGGCAGGGCGCGCGGGAAGCGCGATCGCCCCCATCGTCTGCAAGCTTGCAAAAGATTCAGACGCTACCGTCATCTCGGTCGCGATCATGCCGTTCAAATTTGAGAAGGATCGGCTCTTCAATGCCGGCACCGCCCTGAGAAGAATTCGCGAGACATCAGACTCGGTCATCGTGATGGACAACGACGCATTCCTGGACAATAACCCTGAACTCTCTCAGGAAGAGTGCTACAAGATCACCAACAGCTCGATTGTAGAAGTGATCACCTCAATTTCGAAAGGAGGCATCCGACCGGAAATCAATGTCCTGTGCACCAGCAGGTCAGCTTCGGACTCTGAGTCGTCTCTTAGGGACACTGTCGCGATGCTCTACCAAGACATCCCTGACACCGCGGCTATCCGAAGGGCGATGGTTTACGTCATGGGCGGCGACAAGGTGCCCGTGGGCGACTTGGGAAGGGTTGCCAGCTATGTCCAGGGGATGTTCAGGGAGGAAGGCGCCACAGAAGTAGCGATGTCATCCGTTGCCTCTCCAGATGGCGTCAGGGTGCACCTTATGGCCTCTGCCCCACAGACCACGATATTCGACAGGTATGACCCCCTGGGCGAGATCATTCCCCGAGAAAATGTCCTTGACTGCGACGAACCTGACTCGGCCCCCGACATAGAGCTCGCAATTCCAAACATGGAATAGGTTATTACGGTCTTTTGCAGTTTTCATTTCATGATAACCTGCGGGTGCAGATGTATGGCCTGCAAGAGTCGAGAGCTGGACAGCAACAGCTTTGAGGCTCCAGATGGTTACCAGGATATCCACCATACATGCAGGTCATGCGGGATTCATTTCAACCACCTTGACGGCGAGAAGTATGCCAACTGCAGCATATGCCAGTTTCCAAAGACCTGAGAATTACCTATCGGACCCTGGCTTCGAGAGCTTGAGCGCGAACTAATCCTTTGAAGCAAGCCTTAAGAAACAATACCTGACTATATTGATATTCACGGCAGAATATCATCAGCAACTGATCAGGGCCCAAGACCGTATCAAGAAGACAGGCTGGTGACAAGGAGCGTGAGGGCCGGCGCGCTTTCTGGAACATTATTAGCTGTGGCAGATGGTCACGGGGGATACGAAACCTCTTCCTATGTTGCAAGCGAGCTTTCTAACGGCCTTTTTGATAGGTTGCTGGAAGGAACAAAGAGCCCAAACGAGGCAGTGAAAAGAACATTTCAATTCCTCAATGATGCTACTTTTGAACAGAGCAGGAAAACCGGTGCGCATTTTGAAAGTGGGACGACTCTTTCAGTTGCGTTTATCCCTGAAGAAGTGGAAAAGGCCTACATTGGGATATTAGGCGATTCACCGGTAATCCTTGCAAAGAGGGACGGGAGCGTGCACGTCTCCCCTGAACACAACGCGAGATCCAACGAAGAGGAAAGAAAGGCCGCCGAGGAGAGAGGCGGACTCTTCATCGATGGTTACATCTACAACAACTCGAAAGACTTTGGTCTTCAAATGACAAGGGACATCGGCTTATATGCCATGGGACAGGT
>JBOGQL010000261.1:0-3186 GCA_050748985.1 Nitrososphaera sp.
TTCCGTTATTGACACTTTGTTAGTAGCGCGGTCATACTCCCGCACGTGTATATCAAAGGTGATTTTCTCGGGATACGTCAATGTCCGGATTGCTTCTCTATCTCCGCTTCAAGGCAGCCGAAGCCGCATGCTCGGGCTCTATCCCTTGCCAATTGCATTTAACAAAGATCGGAAAATCGGAAGGAAATGCCATGATCGACACATTTCAACATTCCACTTCTTGTGGCTTTCGTGCTCATTTTCGGATAAGGGATTTTCCATGTGCTAGGGGTCTATGTCTCCGGCTCCGTAGCAACAACATTTCGCCGAAAGTGGATCCTGCTTAACGCAAGGTAGATTAACGAAGCCCCTGCAAGACTTGGGATCGTCGCTCCGATCGCAGGCAGCTGCGGCAGGTAGATAGGAGAGAGCGGTGACAGAATGTATGCTAGTAGAGCTCCACAGGCCCACGCGATTATTGCGGCAAATCTAATCGAACCTCTGTATCCATAAAGCATATCTTCAGTGTACTTTCTCCTCTTGACAATGTAATAGTCTGTTAACACGACTCCGAAAAGCGGTACGAAGATCGCGCCGATAAGGAGCAAAAAGACTTCATACTGCTGGATAGAGATCATCATTGCGAGCACAGTACTCAGTGCCGTAAGACCCACAATCAAATGCTTTTGGCTCAGATTGGAGAAAATATTCTGTGTAGATACTGCGGCAGAGTAGACGTCGGCGAAGGCATTGTCAGCCTCGTCCACTATTAACAGTAGCATGAGGAAGCCAAGGAACATCATCTGGATCGCAACTAGGATTCCCATGACATCGGAAGTTCCCAGCAGCACGCCGCCGAAGTAGAACAGGATGTTTGTCATCGTGAACCCAATCAGGGTTGCCCACATCGCGCTCCTGCTTTTCTTCGCGAACCTATTGTAGTCCGCTACTAACGGCATCCATGAAACTGGCATGGCGATTACAAGATCCAGCGCAGAGAAGAACGACATCCCGCTTCCCTGCCATGAGACCAGCTCCGTCACATTGGCGGAATTTACTAGGTTGATGATTATTATCGCAGAAGTCCCGTAGGCAATCCAAACTGCAAACTTGCCAAGCCACTGCTTTGCCACGTTGAGCGGTCCTGCGATCCCTAGCAGCGCGACGAGTGTGCCAAAGACGGCCGCCCACAAGTAGTACGGGACTGTGTTGCCTGCCAGCATTTCCGCGGCCCTTGCGATTATCATTATTTCAAAAGTAGTCCAGCCCACCAGCTGCATTACGTTTAACGAGGCAGGGAGGTACGATCCCCTGATGCCGAACGATGGCCTCATAGAGACTATGGAGGGTATTCCATGGTCGCTTCCTATCCTGCCAGCCAGCGCCAACAGCATCGAGCCGCCGGCGGATCCGACAATGATCGCAAGCACCGCGTCAGTGAAGCTGGCCGCGGCGAGAAACGAGCCCGCAGACAGAACCAAGAGCCCGACTCCAAGGGAGGACCAGAGGATGAAATAGTCCAAACCTCCCAGCAGCCGGTGCTTGTCCGAAACTGGCTTGATTCCCCACTCGGTCGTTTTGAGCAATGTCAGGTTCTTAGTCGAGCACTGGCTTTAATATCTATTGCAAACGCGAACGCCTAGTCGGTATCTCAGATAATGCAAAGGACGCTAGCTTGCATGTCTAATTTAGCTTGCTCTTCAGATTAATCATGCAGATTTGAAGAACAGGACGTGCAGGCGACGGCAACAGCAAGTGAAGCTGAATCAGGAAGAATCGTTCTCTGCGAAACTCATAACAAGCGCTGCGAGTTCGCACCGGGCAGCCAGAGGTGCCCTTGCTGCGGTAAGCGCGTTTGCCTTTGCAATTACGTACTGTGATCCGATAGGCTTATTCAGCCTGTTTTTTTTATAAAATTGCTTTGAAAGTTGCGCTATCGATAGCGGGAAGCGACTCTGGAGCTGGGGCTGGCATACAGGCAGACATCAAGACATTTTCTGCCCTAGGAGTATACGGGTGCACCGCCATAACTGCCATCACCGCTCAGAATACCCGCACAGTCTCGAGGATTGTTCAAGTTCCGCCTGCGATGATCGCAGATCAAATCACATCAGTGCTAAGAGATATCCCGCCGGACGCAATAAAGATAGGAATGGTATACAGCAGAGAGACGATCGGTACGATTTGCAGGGTCTTGAAAAGATCAAAGGCGCCGGTCGTCCTGGATCCCATTTTCGGTGCAGGAACTGGCGCAAAGCTTCTGCGGGATGATGCGTTCGATTCTTTTGTCTCAGACCTAGTCCCGATCTGCGCTTTGATAACCCCCAATAAAATGGAGGCTGAAAGGCTCGCCGGGATGAAAATAAGGACCGAAGCAGACGGGATTGACGCAGCCAGGAGGATCAGGAAACTTGGCGCAAGGAGCGTGGTTGTCAAGGGGGGTCATTTCAGTCGCACAAAAGTCACTGACCTGCTTCTGGATAGCAATTCAAAACTCACAAAAATCACAAATCCACGCATAAAGATCAGGGAGAGCCATGGCTCTGGCTGCAACTTTTCTTCGGCTGCCACTGCTTATCTGGCAAAGGGAGCAAGCCTGCTAGACGCGTGCAGGCGGGCAAACGAATACGTGCACATCGCAATCAAGAACGCGGTGACAGTTGGACAAGGTTTGCCGGTAACCAATCCACTTTCCGCAATCTATCTAGACGCAAGCCGCTACCATGTCCTTGCAGAGCTCCAGCAGGCTGTTGAACAGGTGTGTGTTCTTGCTGGCTTCCATACCTTGATACCCGAAACGCAGACAAATTTTGTCTATGCGCTTTCTCAAGCGACAGGTATCTCTGAAGTTGCAGGAGTCCGTGGCAGGATAGTCCGGATTGGCAACACCGCTTTTCCCGCATCTTACATAGAGTTCGGGGCTTCGAAGCATGTAGCATCCGCGGTTGTGGCTTTCATGAGTATCAACCCCGAAGTAAGATCGGCGATTAACATCAAATTCAACGAATCCCTGCTGAAGTCGTGCAGGACATTGTTCGAAGTAGAAGGTTACGACAGGGGCAGAGAACCAAGGGTCTTAAAGCGGGAGGAAGGGCGCAGTGTCGCATGGGGAACGCACAGGGCACTTTCAAGCAATCCTAAAGCAGAGGTCATATTCCACAGAGGTGACGTCGGAAAGGAGCCCATGATAACAATATTTGGCAGGAC
>JBOGQL010000262.1:0-4456 GCA_050748985.1 Nitrososphaera sp.
GAGAGGGATATGCTCTGCGCTTATTTCGTGCATGCCGGCGGAAATGAGTCTTCCCAAGTGCTCTATTGACCTCGGGAAATTCAATTATGCCATAATTCTTAAGGAGTTTGGACACACTGTGAGGTCAGGCATCGAGCAGAGGGATGCCGCGATAGAGATGGGAGCCACTGGCGCGACCACCCTGATATTTAGAGACGGCAAGTTCGTCATGCCGGCATCCGCTCAGGATTCGCTCAAGAAAGATAAGCGCGTGCGTAAGATGCTTGTTGAAAAGCTAAAGCCGCGTGAAGGTGACGCGATCATTATAGGAAGCGCGGATGACAATGAAAAGACGGCGGAGCTAGCAGCCAAGAACGGCGCTTTGCTAACCATATTCAGCCACGAGAAGCATCACTAACATCAATAGTACCCGGAGTCCTGAACAAAGCTGGTCTGTTGAGCCTATCCTATACGGTCAAGCTGGCAGAAGCATCTGGCACAGTACTGAGCATCGGCCCAGTTGTAGCCACCGCACTTGCTGCATTTCTTGTGTTTCTGCTTGAACATTTCGGCAATGGTCAGCATACGCTACATTGGTCTGCGTTCGTACTAATAATGTCGGAGGAAAAATACTGCACAATCCTTAATTCTGTGCCGAAATAAGGGCTCAGTTTCCCATGAATGGGCTTCGCCATAAAACGGATTGACACGCGCAGATCTGTGGTGGCGCGTTAATGCAGACATCTAGCGGTTCTGTCTTTGCCAGATCTTGATTGCCCTTGCCATGTTGAAGATAAAGAGCCTGTTGTGGCAGTACAGCGCGCCCGCCATGCAGAGGTACCCCGTGAAGTAGAAGATGCTGAACCCCCAAATTTCTGAATCTGGAGATGTCGCGGAAATGTACCCGAATGCACTGTCACCCGCGGCAATTATCAGAATAGAGGCAGATAGCAGTACCCATGGCACGGACCCGAACCTTCCCTTCCTCAAGATTGAAAACATCATTATTGCAGGCACGATAAGCGCGGCGTCTAGGGCAGGGTAGGCCACGTTTACGAACAGAGCCGGGAGATCATCATAAAGCAATGACGAATTAAATATTGTCAGCGGGACTATCGAGCCAAAAATGGCAGCTGTGAGTGCAGAGACAAGGACTAAGCTATGAGGTGCCGCCGATCTGTTAAAGAATCTATAAGTTACGAAGAGGTGGTAGCCGAACGGACCATACCCAAGGAGCCAGAGGGCGTCAGCGATCGAAGGAAACGGCACTTCATCTTCTGTCCCGATTTCATAGTACGTCTGGACCAATTCTGCCGCGAACCAAAGAGCGAGCCCTGCTGCAAACGCCGCATAGGTTTTCCCGTGAAGCCCTCCGAGCTTTTGCCTGTAGACAATCAATGATGACAGGATAAGAGCTCCAGCCGCCGCTGCGTTTATCGACAGATCGGAAAAAACTAGCAGAGAGTACTTGTCTTCATTCAGGATAATGGTCAGCAGAGCGTAGAGCGCAACTAGCGTGCTGATAATTGCGATGATAACTCTGAAAAATGTGGGAAAATGGCCCGATTCACTGGTCAGACCGCCAAGGCCGTTCCCCGCGTCGCCCTTGTCAATGCCAAACAAATCAGGTTGAGACCTTGAGTGAGAGTATTTTCAGGATCTTCTCAATAGCAGGAAGGCTTTCGTCGTTGATTTCATCGATCTGCTTCTTGTCCACGTACTCCCGTTCAGCTTGTTCTTTGAACCGGGCATAGATTTCATCCATGAACACATTGGCTCCATCGCCAAAGATTTTTTTCATTTCATGATCAAATTTCTTGATGTCAAACTCTTCTGGATTCGTGCTAACCCCTTGTGTGCTCAATTCCCAGTAAAGAGCCTGCATTGTGGGCTCCCCTAGAGAAGACAATACATTGGTGGTAATCGTTTGCAGGTCCTTAATTACCGCCATCATATCATGAGAGGGACACCATCGCCTATAGTTGTCTGGTTGTCAGGAAAGCTACATACTAGCAATTATGACTTGATGAGATGAATAAGAGCGTGAGAGGATCGAATTCATGAGAAATAGCGTAAGCCTATTGAGCGTAGTGTTGTGTTCCCTCGCCATCGCGGGGTTGATGATACCATTTCAGTCGCCTGCGGAGGCGAGTGGTCTGTTCTCAGGAGCCAAGGGGGCACTGAAATCCGAGGGCCTGCGGACCATCGGTGTGGCTGATGACAATTGTGCGAAGGGAGTGACTCTTGGATCTGGTGGCGATGCGGAATGCAAGTCTGATTCTACAAAGAAGAACTACATGGAGCCTGACAGGAAGGGTCACAAGGTAAAGAAGAAAAGCCGAAGATAGAGGTGACGGCTATTGAGTGAAGCATTGCTGAACGGCAACCCTTTCCGCAGGCAGCCGCCGCAGGTCAAGAGCAACAGGGGCAAGATAGAGATCATGGGCGACATCCTCTCTGTGTGCGTTGACGGCAATATCAAGAAGACTCACATCATGTACAGAGGGAACCTCAGCCACGACATGCTGAAGGCGTATACCGATGAACTTAGGAGAAAGGGTCTAGTCGAGCTGACACAGGCAAAGCGCCAGTTCAGAACGACAGCGAAGGGTAAAGAATTCCTGCGGAATTATGAGCGCATAAAGGAGCTTCTGGCGTCCAACGGAGAATCGGCCGAGCTAGGGGAGTTTGAAGTAATCGAAACCAACGCGGCGGGCAGCAAACTTGTCTCTCTTGGAATGAGCCGGGAATTCTTGAGCCGCGTGAGATTGTCCGCGGATCAGGCGCGCGATTTGGTCAAGGGAATGTTGTACCTGAACGAAAGATACAAGGGACAAAGTCGAGGCGGCTAGCGCCAGAACCATCATACTTTTTCGAATCTTCTACGTCTAGTGGTTATTTGCAGTGCTGATCCGTGATGCATGTATCCGATTTTTCCGGGCAATTCTGAAGAAAAGTACTAATCTTGCGGCCCTCCTCTTGAGCTAGAATTCGGCGGCTAGTTGTTCGTGTCCACTCCCATACAAAACTTGGTCGCATTTTGGCACAGGTACGAGAACCTGAATCTAAAAGTAGCATTTGTGCTCATTTCACTCCAGCTCATACACCTGTACTGGCTCACGGCGGATGTTGTCATTAAGCGAATAACGGGTACCAGCGCCCTTGATCTTTCGCAGAACGGCCTCCTTTTCCTGCTGTTCATAATCATAGACTACATAGAAGTTCCGGCGCTGATCGCGGGTCTAGCATACTATTCGCTCAGCATTTACAAGCACCAGAAGGGTCAGCCAAAGAATATCGCCCTGCTGGCAATGCTTGCGATCCAGGTGTTTCACATCTTTTGGCTAACAGATGACGTGGTCTACGACACATTCTTTGGCTCGCCAGAGCAAAGGGTCGAGATCCCTTATTTTGCGGCATGGGTTGCAATACTAATTGATTATCTGGAATTGCCAGTGATTGCTGATCTATTCTACAGAAATATTATGAAGGGAGCCCGGAGCTGATCTGGCATCGGCTTGCAATACTGACTATTATGTAGTAATCTTTGTACTCGAAAATTTTCATGAGACCGAGCAGGGTAAAGCCCGGACAATGTTCAGTATAGTGAGTATATGGAACAATCACCCCCACTAATCCACAATTATTAAAAACCATAAGAGCTTGAGAGCAAAGCACTTGGATGTTGGGCAGTAGGGCGACCAGAGGACATGCAGCGAAGTTATTGCTTAGCTTGCCCATCTCCTTTCTCCTTCTTGCTTCATCAGGTCCTTCGCTATACGCGCTAGAGACATTCAAGACGTTCGCGGGGATCGACTTCATCGACGTACCGAGCTCACCCGACCTCCAGCTGGAGGAATTTACCGTCGAAGTTGGGTTCAGAATCTTCCAAGAACCTGCTGAACGCGGGTATCTTGTGAGCAAGAGTTCTGTCAGCAATGGGAGTCCTCTCCTCGACCAGAACTATGCACTTTTCGTGACACCGACCAACAAGGTAGGAGGAGGGTTCAAGGCACTTGACGGGACGTATAATTATGTATATTCTCCGGCAATTTCCATGGGTTCCTGGCACATAGCCAAGCTGATCTATGACGCCGGCACACTCAGATTGTCTATTGACGGCACGCCTGTGTCCTCTAAGTCGGTTGGTAAAATTGCCGATACTTTGGCAGTGGGAGACTTGAGAATTGGTGCAAACGCCAATGGTCAGGCAGACAAGTTCTTTGTCGGAGATATGGACTATGTCAAGGTTGTGGACCGCGGCACGTTTGTGAGAGTCTATTTCAACGACTTCAAAGAGGCCACTGACCCCGGCCCCTCTCCGACGTCTGATTGTTCGGACATACCGATGAGCGAGCTCAGGGGTGCGGTGTTCAAAGATCCGATCCTCTCCAGGTTTGAGAACGAAAAGGGTCCGAGCGCTCCTGTAGATTACCTAGAGCAAAGCATGCGTTACATAAAAGCCAACGACATGAAC
>JBOGQL010000263.1:0-1599 GCA_050748985.1 Nitrososphaera sp.
AGCCAGCGCGCCGTCCATCTGGGTATCGAGCATCGGAGGCACAGCGCCCCCCTGAAACGTGGCCCACGCGGCGGTCATGTCGTTGACCGCGGCCGACGCCGCGCTCCAATCCCCGGCGTGGGCGGCGTCGAACACGTCGGTTGCGCGGCTCGACAGGGTCCCGAGCTCGGCGGGCGTGGGCCCGGGGAGCGCGTCAGTGGGCACGGCGAGGGCGATGGCCTCGAGGTCACTGCCAGACCCGGTTGAGAACTCGCCGTATCCGGGGGCGAAGATCTTGTCCTCGTGCGTAAGGTCCATGTGCAGCTCATCGACGACGATCGCGCCGGCAACGGGACCTCCCGGGCCGTTCACCGTCACGCCGGTGGACGTGACGGTCACTTCCTCGAAGACGAGACCGCAGATGTTCTCGGGTCGCCACACGTTGCCGACCTGCGGGTTGGCGGCCATGATCATCGCGACGGGGCCGTCCCTGCCGGCCAGCCAGGTGCCTTCGGTGTCGACGATGATGCCGTCTTCGTAGTTGAACACGTCCTCGCCGAAGTACCAGACCGAACCGTCGTCGGCCTGGGCGTACCAGTCCAGCGCGACCTCGAGGATGCGCCCGTCGAGAAACGCGACGTACTGGGAGACGAGCGTCTCGACGTCGCGGCCATTCACCTCGATGGTCCTGGTGTAGGGGAGGAGCGTGGTCTCGACTCGCAGCGGGACGCCGCCGACGTTGCCGAGGAGGAGAGCCCGAGCGAGCTGGCTGATGGGGAAGAGCGGGTTCGTCACGTTGGTGGGGTCCGAGAACGACGGCCGGCCGAGATCGACCCTGGCACTGGCCGGTGCGGTCGGGAAATCGCTGCAGCTCGGATTCGGGGCCGCGGCATCCCCGCAGCTGGCGCCGGCGAGGGCCATGCCCGCAGTCGCGAGGATCGTTGCCGGCTGAATGAATCGCCTGGTCATAAGACACCTCTGTCGGTGGGGAACTGCTGCTCGTACGGGGAGCCGACGAGCCCGGGGTTTGTGACAGCCGTCGTGGCGACCGACTGGCGCGGCTGAGGCCTCGTGCGTCACAAGTCGGGCACGTCACCGGTTCGTACTAGTGGCGGCGCCGGAGGCGGCGGAGCGACGCCGGAGGGACGAAACCGTTGGCCCCGGTGGGCACACCAACGCGTCGGTGGGAGGCGCATCACGGGCGGAGGCAGATGGAGACGTCTTTCCACGACGGCTTCGTGGCGCTGTTCGATGCGCATTTTCAGGGGCTGTACCGCTACCTGGACCGCCTGTCGGGCGATCCGGACCTGGCCGCCGACCTGGCGCAGGAGGCGTTCGTGCGTTTGTACCGCCGAGGATCGTTTCCCGACAGACCGGAGGCCTGGCTCATCACCGTGGCGATGAACCTGTTCCGCAACGCCCGAACGCAGGGGGCGCGACGCCTGCGCCTCCTCACGAGCGCGCGAGGCGAAACCCTGCTGGCCGATCCGCCGCCCTCGCCGGCGCAGGCGGCCGAGAGTGACGACTCGCGGCGGCGCGTGCGGACGGCGATCGACCGGCTGCCCGAGCGGGAACGGCGCATGCTGCTGCTTCGGGCGGAAGGTTACAGCTACCGGGACA
>JBOGQL010000264.1:0-5590 GCA_050748985.1 Nitrososphaera sp.
GCTAAGCATGTGCAGCAGGCAGCGCGCGGCACGGCGGCGCTCGAGACAGGCTGAGTTCTAGGCTTATTTGACTGAAAGCCGGCTATAGCGAACAAAGGCGACGTGACCAGCGCTATATTATGTCTAGCGGACTCACCTGCGAAAAAAAGTACGACCCGTCAGGCATGTCCCACCGGACGAGCGGTACGTTTTTTGGCGGAAGGTGCTCTTTGTGAGCGAGGTGAACCTTGTGTATCCACTGGTCATCGTTCCTGTAGGCCAAGAACCTGTGGTCAAGCTCGTGCGTCACCACTCTTGAGAACTCGGAATAGTAATGGAAGATGGTTGGGATTATGGATGGCAGCCCCGTGAACGGTGACATCTCGGCATAAAGCATGTCGCCCGGCATTATCACGGCCCCTGTTTTCGTAATGTCGCACGCGCCAGCCGCGCTGCCCCACTCGGGATGATAAAAGTCTATGTCATAGACGACGTACATCTGCAAGTGCTTCTGGAAATATTCATGCGATTTGAGGTCATATTCCCTCAGTTCCAAGTATGACTTGGGCTTGTATGCTGGCCAGTATGATCCCACCATAAGGTCAATGTTGTATCGCTCCCTTGCATAGCGCTCCAGGAAGGCCTCGAGCTTCATGACATAGTCGATCAGGATGTTCCACTGCGGAAGCGCTTTGGGATAAAAGTTCAGGAAAAAGATGTGGAGCTCCATTATGTCATGTCACGCCGGATTGCGTAGAAGACAAACATCTTTCCTGTCACAGCTCTATCCCGTTTGTATGGAAATATAGTTTTTGGCGTAATGGACAGCATCAGTGTTGGCTGTCTTTGACAAATTGCCAGAGGTTTGCAAGCAGTCTGTCAAAGCGATGCGAATCTGAGACATCGTAGCTCACCGAATTCCCGTATTCGTTTGTCACCTGAAGTACTGGCATGTCCTTTTCCTGCGCGATCGCCACGCTTTTTTTCGCATGGATTATTGATACCCCGCCATTCTTGCTGAGCTGTATTCTTGGCTCTACCAATTCGATCCTGCTTGCCGCAGCAAGCATATATCAACTTGCAGCCTGTTTTCCGACTGGATATTCCAGACGAAATAAATAGCGTCTGCACAGATACAATCCGGTGTTCAAGTCCGACGACTGCCTGAAGAACGCGCACGGCACGTGCCAGGGATTCATGCAGGAAACTCTGGAGACCAAATCCACAATTACGAGAGTATGTTCCTGCCAGTGCCACGACCCAATGTACCAGCTTATCAGAAACAGCGTAGCTCTGGTGAACCAGAGCTCGCGGAATAACCCATCCCAGTTCGACGCCGGCGATGATGCCTAGACCATCTTTGCAGGCTTTTTGGCATACGCGAACTTCATGCACAGAAGGATGATGTTGAACGCAACCGCGACCGCGTTTGCGCCAATTATTACGAGGTCAGCCTTGTAGACTCCGTAAACGATCCAGAGGACAGTGCCAGTAGCGAAAATGCCCATCAGGTATCGAGAGACGTCGCCCATGCTCTTTGTCCTGTAGGCCTTGATAATCTGTGGCACAAAGCTCGAAGTCGTTAGACCTCCGGCGGCGATTCCAATTATTGAAATAAGCATGTCCTGCGACAATGACTCGAACAACATGGCCAGCATTCTAGCTCGTGGTCCAGACCTTATTAAGATCACATCGAAAATTATATTACAACCAGCCAGAGTCATCGTAGCATGACCAAGCTCAAAGACCTTGTCGGATGCGAGATCGTGGGGTCGGGGACCGACTATATCGTCATACAAAAGGGCAAGAAAAGGCTGCTGGTCGAATTCCCCAGTTTTCAGATAAAGGAGCTAAAAAACGCCACCACGCCGTACGGCTCTCAGATAGACTAGCCCGCCCTGCAACTATTCTTCACATAGTGCATGCTAAATTTTGAGCAATCACTTAAATTGAGAAAGCGGAATAATCTCACCAATTGAAGCATAACGCTACTGTTGAGGTTGCAGCGGCGCAGGCAAAGCCTCCTCCGGCCCACCCCAAAGGGAAGGTCAGGTACGACAAAAAGGCCGAATCCGAATTCTTTGTGGACAACTCGGCCCTGGCAGGCTTTACCACCGAGCGCATCCTGTACATGGCGGTCCGGGAGCTGATTGAAAACGCGCTGGACTCGTGCGAGACCGGCCACATCCTGCCGAAAGTGTCTTTATCGATCAAGATGCTCGACGCCACCGACAACCTCTGGACTATTACCTGCGAGGACAACGGTATAGGGGTCCCCTTCGACAAGGTGCCTATTGCAGTCTGCTCCTTCCTGACGTCGGGCAAGTACGTGGAAAAGCAGCAGCGTGGCCTCTTCGGCGTTGGCCTGAAGATGATAGCCGCGTTCTCTACAAAGGACACCATTCACCCCATCAAGGTATGGTCAAAATCTCTCGAGGAGGACTCGGAGTACTATTTTGAGCTCAGAACCGACATCGGCACGAACAGGCCAATCCAGCTTCTCAGAAAGGCCGTCAGCGGCGAGGACAGCAGGATCCCCGGGGTATCAGGTTTCAGGGTCGAGGCGGTGCTGCATGCAAAACTTTCACCCATCACAAAGAACAACATAAAGGCCAAGATAAACGACTACGTCAGCCAGACCAGCGTTGTCAACCCCTACGCGATAATCGAATTTGAAACCGACGACGGCAAGGTGGTTTTCGAGCGGAGGACCGAAGTGATGCCCCAGCCTGCAAGGGAAGTGCTTCCGCACCCGGCAGACATGGATCTACAGACGCTGAAAAAAGCTATCGCGAACTTCACGAACCAAAAGACCACGCTGCAGGGAATGCTTTCCAACTCTTTTCAAAAGATGTCGAGCGAAAAGGCCAAGGACATCATCGCAAAGGCGGGCCTCGAGAACAGGCACGCGGACAGCTACTCTGAACACGAGCTCATCAAGGTCGTCAATGTCTGCAAGCAGACCAACTTCCAGCAGGCAAACACGGATCACCTAAGCCCCATAGGCGAGCAGATCCTTACTGCGGGAATGACGTCCGAGTACACGATCGTCACCACAAAGGTGGAGGTCTCCAACGGCGACGCATCTGATCAGGTCGAGCAGCGGCCGCAGATCTCGGTCAGGATCCTAAAACCATCACTTACAGAATATTCTTCGCGCACCTGCGTTGTCAACAACCGGCCCACCATCGTCGAATGCGGCATCGCGTACGGGGGCGACATCCCGTCGTTCAAGCTGTTCAGGTACGCAAACAAGATCCCTCTACTTTACGACGAAGGCTCTGACGTCGCGCGTGAGGTGGTCTCCGAAGTCCAGATAAACAAGATGGGGATCACAAAAAAGGAGGCGAAGGAACAGTTCGCAAACCCGGACGCAAGGTCGGACAGGGCCGTCGAACTGCTCCCGCTGCATATCTTCTTCCACATCTGCTCGACAAAAATCCCCTACAAGACCGCTGGGAAGGAAAGCATCGCGTCAGAGGGCGATCTGAAAAAATACATGAAGTTCTGCCTGTCTGACCTGTACAGGAAGGTAAGCGCCCAGATCCGAAAGGAGATGCGAATGAAGGAGGCGCAGGGCAGGATCAACCTGTACAAGCACTACATCCCACTTATTGTGAGCGCCATTTCCGAGTCGATCAAAGTCGATTCCGCTAAACTTGCGAAGGCGTTTGCCGAGCTCGCGGAAATGTACGTGAGAGGAGAGATCACCGGCGCCTCGATAGAGGAAAAGCAGGACGAGATCACCGGAGAGCGCCTTGAACAGGAGGCAGGAATACCGGAACAACGCGAGAAGCCCGAAAAGGTGAAGGTCGCTACGTCAAAGGGCGGGCAGTCAAAAATAAAAGTAAAGAAAATAGATGAACAAAAAACGTTGGACGAAGTTATCAGTCCCGTCAGGGGGAGGAAAAAGTAGTGGCAACCAAGGACAAGCGCCACCAGGAAGTCATGAAAAAGATCCGGCTCATCATGAAGGACGTCAGCACCGACCTGATGGAGCAGAAGACGATGCCGGTGCTCAACGTGCCAAAGGTCGGGTATGACAATACAATCTGGTCTGACGAAAAGAGGATGCTCACAATCGGCGAAAAGAAAGTCGGGATAAGCCCCGACAGCACCAAAAAGATCCCTACCTTTGCCCAGTACCTTGTGATGGCAAACGCGGTGCGCAAGCTGCTGGACGAAGAAATGGAAAGCACCATCAGGGGTATGTACTACGCCACCCTCAGCACCGTCGGCGACGAAAATAACAAGCAGAAGTTCTGGAGCGGCCAGGAGGACTCGGACGATGCCATCAAGGCGATCGAGCTTTTGACCAGCGTCCCGCGGGAGGAATTTTCAGTAACGTCAAAACCAAAGGGCATGATCTCCGGCCCCATCACCTTGCGGGTTGGAGGCGACATCATTGACTGCAACTTGGGAAGCAGGGCCACGTCGCAGCTGATACCTACGAACATCCGTGATGTCGAGATCCTGAAGGTCAAGGCGGACTTTGTAATGGTAGTAGAGAAGGACACTGTCCTGAACAACATCCGCAAATCAGGTTTCATCCAGAAATACAACGCGATTCTCCTTACGGGCTCGGGCGAGCCGGACAGGGCGACCAGGATAATGGTCAAGGCTCTCAACGAAGAGTGGAAAAAACCAGTTGTGGTCTTTGCGGACGCAGACCCCTGGGGACTCGGCATTGCGCTGCGCTACAAGATCGGGAGCGAATCGCTCAGCTACGACAGCGACAGGCTAGTGACCCCGGATGCAAAGGTTCTGGGCATGATGTTTTCTGATATCTACGAGTACAACATCCCGGAGGTGGCAAGGCTTGCGGCGTCGGAGGAAGACCTGAACAGGGCGAATGACATGAAGAAAAAGCCCTGGTTCCAGGACAAGAAGTGGCAAAAGGAGCTGAACCTGTTCCTGAAGCACAAGGAAAAGTGCGAACTGGACGCATTCTTCAAGCACGGGTTCAAGTACCTTGCAGAAGTGTACCTGCCGAGGAAGCTGCGGGAAGCCAATGTCATCTAGTAACGCGATATTGGCTACGACAGGGACCATTTCCTAATAGTTTTCTACAAACGTTTATAATTCTCGGAGAGCACGTCGAAAGCCGAGCCTCTAAATGGAGCCTGTTCATTCGCTCTACCTTTTGGAGGGGAATCATGATGAAGGATATCCCATTCTTTACGACAAGATTACGCAGTACGCTTCAGAGAATTGCGCGATAATATATGCTGTCGAGCCCGACACGACGCAGACAGTCAGGAGGATGGGACAGCACGGGGTCGAGGTCGAGACTCTGGTCGAATCGGGGGCGCTGACGATTGTTGACAGAAACGAGATGTATTCCGTCGAGAGGACAGGGCTGGATGGCCAGGCGCTTCTCGACTCGTGGCACTCTGTCATGGTCAAAGTGAAAAAGCGATCCAGCTTTAATGGGATTCTTGCCATTGGAAGCGTTGAAAATTTCTTCGAGTCGCCGTCCTACCACGAGAAGCTCGTAAAGTACGAAGAGATGGGAGGAAAAAAATTCAACATACCGCTTGCGGCGATCTGCTGCTACAGCCAAAGGGCCTTTGAAATGCTTTCACTGCCGAACCTTCTCGGAGTGCTGAAT